>CAZWGY010000099.1:0-12204 GCA_964633575.1 uncultured Desulfobacteraceae bacterium | reverse complement strand
GCAACCCCGATGAGGGCGGGCATGGGGCATGCCCCTACCCGACGAGCTGACCCGAGTCAGGCTGCATCCAGGGCACTGATTCGATCCAGCTCCTTTTGGAAAAGTCTTTCCGCTTCCCACAAATCCCTGGCCTGTTGAGCGCGGAGCCAGAGCTCCGGAGAATTCCCGAATAGCCTGGACAGGCGGAGGGCCATCAGGGGCGTCAATGCGCGGCGTTCTTCCAGGAGCTCAGTGATGGTCCGTCGGGGTACACCCAGCGCGTCCGCCAGGGTGGCCGAGGTTAAACCGTAATCTGGCAGAAAGTCTTCCCTGAGCATTTCACCAGGATGGGTCGGGGGGACTTGCCGTTTGGTGGTGTTTTCGATGGTCATGGGGTTGTTCCTTAATGATAATCCGTAATTTCCACATTGTAAGCGTCGCCGTCGGCAAATCGAAAGCATATCCGCCATTGATCGTTGATGGAGATGGAATGCTGGCCCGCCCGTTTCCCTGAAAGGGCGTGAAGTCGATTGCTCGGCGGTGTTTTGAGATCCCTTAGATCCTTGGATAGATGGATATATTCCAAACGTCGAAGCGCCCTTCGGATCAACTCAGGCGGCAACCGTTTCGATTTGCCCGTGATGAAAAGCCGCTGGGTTTCTCTGTCGGCAAAGGTTTTAATCATGGATCATGGTTATAGCTTGTCACATAACAGTTGCCAATCAATATAATGCTATCAAAGCTATCATATTGATTGCAACAATCAAAAAGATTCCTCAAATTAACGATTCCCGAAATGGTCCCGATTGAATGGGCACCCGATCAGGGCAGTCACTGGGGATTGACCCTACGCCCCTCAGTCCTCAGTCCTCATCAGACCTTCGAGGTTTCCAAAACTTTGGAAACCTCGGAGGTCTCTATCATCCCTTACCCCTCAGTCCTGGCCTTTTCCTTTGACACCCCCCGGCGAATCGGGTACAACTGATTTAAAAAATTGGCATCCACTTTGAAGAAGGAGTGCCCCATGAAGCGTCTGATCCGTCCGATTGTCATCTGTGTTCTCGTCTTTTTCATTCTCTCCTGCGGCACGGTTCCCATCACCGGCAGGCGGCAGCTCAACCTGATCCCCGCCGGGACCATGCTTTCCATGAGCTTCCAGCAGTATGATGAGTTTCTCAAGACCCACCAACTGAGCGACGATTCCCGGCAAACCGCGATGGTCAAGCGGGCGGGGGAGCGGATTTCCCGGGCCGTGGAGCGGTATTTCACCCAGCGGGGGGACTCCGAGCGGCTCCGGAACTATGCCTGGGAGTTCAACCTGGTGGAAGACGATGCGGTCAACGCCTGGTGTATGCCCGGCGGGAAGGTGGTGGTTTACACCGGAATTTTGCCGGTGGCTGAAGACGAGACCGGGCTGGCGGTGGTCATGGGCCACGAGATCGCCCACGCCGTGGCACGGCACGGCAACGAGCGGATGACCCAGGGGCTAATGGTTCAGATGGGCGGGATGGCGCTGTCCACGGCCCTTCAGAAATACCCGGAACAGACCCAGCAGCTCTGGATGCAGGCATTTGGGCTGGGGGCCCAGGTGGGGGTCCTTCTCCCTTACAGCCGGACTCACGAGACGGAAGCCGACCGGATGGGACTTATCTTCATGGCGTTGGCGGGATACAACCCCCAGGCGGCGGTGGGCTTCTGGCAGCGGATGACCCAGGCATCCGGGGGAAAGGCTCCGCCGGAGTTTCTGAGCACTCATCCGGCCGGCGAGACCCGGATCCGGCAAATCCGGGCCGCCCTGCCCGAGGCCATGCGGTATTACCGCCAATAACCGGGACGTCGGGCCGGCCGGCCGGATGCCCCGTCAAATCCAACAAGGAGAGGACGGATGGTACTGGAGATCATCGAGTGGTTTGACGAGACGGGAAAGGAGCTGGTCCATCGGATTCCGGAGTCGGGGTCCGGGGATATCAAGTACGGGGCTCAGCTTATCATCCGGGAGAGCCAGGCCGGGGTCTTTTTTTACAAGGGCAAGGCGGTGGGGGCCTTTGGACCGGGCCGCCACACCCTCAAGACGGGCAACATCCCGCTGCTCACCAAGGTCGCCAGCCTTCCCTGGGGTTTCGAAAGCCCGCTGCGGGCGGAGGTTTACCTGGTCAACCTCAAGACCTTCCCGAACCTCAAGTGGGGAACCCGGGACCCGGTGGCCTTCAAGGATTCGGAGCTGGGGCTGATCCGGCTCCGGGCCTTCGGGGTCTTCAACATCCGGGTCTATCAGCCGGTGCTCTTCATCAACAACCTGGTGGGCACTCAGGGGGTTTACACCACCGAAGAGATCGACGAGTACCTGAGTCAGGTTATCGTCTCGCGGTTCAACGACTATATGGGGGAGACCATCGACTCGATCCTCAACCTGCCGGCCCAGTACGACGAGCTGGCGGTCGGGCTCGGGGAGCGGCTCAAGGAGGACTTGCGGTATTTCGGGCTCAACCTGACTCAGCTTTACATCAACGCCATCACCCCGCCCCCCGAAGTCCAGAAAGCCATCGACGACCGGAGCCGGATGGGGGTCTTTGACGACATGAACAAGCTGATGCAGATGAAGGCGGCCATGGCCATGGAGAAGGCATCCGAGGCCGAGGGGGAGTCGGCCATGGGCGCCGGACTGGGGGTGATGATGCCGGCCATGTTCGCTCAGTACTTCGCCAACAAGGGGGCGCCCGAAGGCGGCGGCGGGGGGGGAAAGGCTCCGGAGACGGTCTCCTGTCCCGAGTGCAAAAACCCGGTCCCGCCGGATTCCAAGTTCTGCCCCCATTGCGGTCATCAGCAGGTGGTCTTTGTCCAGTGCGCCAACTGCAAAAAGAATCTGACGCCCAACGCCAACTTCTGTCCCCGCTGCGGCCATCCGACCCAGGATAAGCCTCAGCCGCGCCACTGCCCCCAATGCGGGGCCGAGAATTTGACCGATTCGGTTTTCTGCAACCGGTGCGGCGAGAAGATGTAGCTTCCGACCATGCGGCTGACCATTGACTACCAGTGTCCTCAGTGCGGGGCTCCGGCGGAGCTGGAGGAGACGGACCGGCTCTTTTTCTGCGAGTTCTGCCGGGTTCCATCCTATCTCACCGGCCCCGGCGGCTTCCGGTATGTCCTGCCCCACAACGCCCCCGAAGACCAGGAGATTATCTATTTTCCCTACCGTCGGCTTAAGGGAATGCTCTTTTCCTGCATGGGGGAGGGGGGAGGCATCCAGACCCGGGTGATCGACTTGAGCGTCCGGGCCGCCGACCGGGAGGTTTATCCGCCATCCCTGGGCTTTCGGAGCCAGGCCCTCCGGCTCCGGTTTCTCACCTCGGAGACGGCGGGCCGGTTCATCCGCCCGGAGGTTCAGGATGACCCGTTCCAGGAGGTAATCGAGCAGCGCTTCACCCGGCCGCTGCCCGGCCGGGTCATCCATCAGGCACTCATCGGCGAGGCCGAAAGCCTGATCTACGCGCCGTTTTACCAGACCGACGAGGGGCTCCACGACGCCGTTTTGAATCGGCCGGTATCCGTCGGTTCGACGGATGAGTCGGCGACCGCCGGGAAGGCGAAGCACCCGGACTGGCGGATCGGATTTCTTCCCACCCTCTGCCCCCAGTGCGGCTGGAACCTCGAAGGGGAGCGGGACACTCTGGCGATGTTGTGCCGGAACTGCGACACCGTCTGGCAGGCCGGGAAGCGGAAATTTTCGCCCATCCCTTTTGCGCGGCTGCCCGAACCGGGGGACCACCCCTTTCATCTGCCCTTCTGGCGGGTCCGGGCCGAGGTCTCCGGGGTCATCCTCGACTCCCATGCGGACCTGGTCCGGCTGGCCAACCTGCCCAAGGTGGTTCAGCCGGAGTGGGAGGAGCAATCTTTTTGCTTCTGGATTCCGGCTTTCAAGATGACGCCGGACGCCTTTCTCCGGGTGGCTTCCGGGCTGACCCTCCAGCAGCCCCAGGACACCCGGCGGACCGCCGTGCCCAAGGGAGCGCTCCAACCGGTGACGCTCCCGGCCCGGGAGGCGGTCGAATGCCTGAAGGTGATCCTGGCACAATTTATCAGGCCCCCGCTGACGGTGGAAAAGCGATTGTTCCGGATGACGGTCAAACCCCGGAAATATATGCTCGTCTATGTTCCGTTCGAGGAGGGCCATCACGAGCTGATCCATCCCCGGTTTCAGCTTGCCATCAACAAGAACATGCTCCGACTCACCGAAGGCATATAGCCGCCGGCCGCGCCCATGTCCGAAACCTCCCAAGTCACCCGGGCCGCCGGCGTCGTCGGAGCGGCCACGTTTTTAAGCCGGATCTTCGGATTCATCCGGGATATGGTCATTGCCGGGGTTTTCGGGGCCGGGATGGGGTCCGACGCCTTTTTCGTGGCCTTCCGGATTCCCAACCTTCTTCGCCGGCTGTTTGCCGAGGGGTCGCTGAGCATCGCGTTTATCCCGGTGTTCACCGAGTACCTCGAACGGGACGGGCGGGAGGCGGCCTTCGGGCTTGCCCGGTCGGCTCTCCGGCTGCTGTCGGTGATCCTGGTGGTTGTCACGGTGGCCGGGATTTTGCTCTCGCCGCTCCTGGTCCGGCTCATTGCTCCCGGCTTTGCCGACAACCCGGAAAAGCTGGCATTGACGGTCACCCTGACCCGAATCACCTTTCCCTATATCTTTTTCATCTGCCTGGTGGCCCTCTGCATGGGGATATTGAACGTCCTTGGGCATTTCGCGGCCCCGGCGGTGGCGCCGGTGTTTTTGAACCTGGCCATGATCGGCTCGGCGCTGGTGATCTCGCCCCGGCTGGAGGTTCCGGCGATTGGTTTAGCGATTGGGGTGCTGATCGGCGGGGTCTGTCAGCTCGGCCTCCAGTTGCCCTTTCTGGCGCAAAAGGGGTTCGACTTCTGGAAACCCGCCGGGCTCCGGCATCCGGGGCTGGTCCAGGTGGGCCGGCTCATGCTCCCGGCGGTCTTCGGGGCGGCGGTCTATCAGATCAACATCCTGGTGGGGACGCTGTTGGCCTCGCTGCTGCCCGAGGGGAGCGTCTCTTATCTTTACTACGCCGACCGGGTGGTTCAATTTCCCCTGGGAATTTTCGGGATCGCCATGGCCACGGCGGTTTTGCCGAGCCTCTCCCGGCAGGCGGCGGTCGGGGATTTTCCCGCCCTTCAGCGGACCTTTGCCCACGCGGTCAACCTGATCCTCTTTATTACGTTGCCGGCCATGGCCGGGCTGATCGTCCTCCGTGCGCCCATCGTCGCCCTTTTGTTCAAGCGAGGTGCCTTTGACCTCGAGACGACGCGGATGACCGCCGCCGCGTTATTCCACTACAGCGTGGGGCTCTGGGCCTTTTCCGCCGTCCGGATCGTGGTTTCGACTTTTTACGCGCTCCAGGACACCCGGACCCCGGTCCGGATGGCCACCCTGTCGATTTTGGCCAACATCGCCCTGGGGATTCTGCTGATGGGACCTCTTGCCCACGGCGGGCTGGCGCTGGCCACCTCGCTCGCCTCGATGATCAACCTGACGCTGTTGCTTTGGGCGCTTCGGGTCCGGATGGGGTCGATGCGCTGGCGACCGATGCTTGTCTCGACGGCGCGATCAGCCGCCTGTGCCGGGGTCATGGCGCTGGCGGTGGCCGGGTGCTCTGGATGGCTGATCCCCGACCTTCAGGCGGACACGGCCCAACTCGGGGCCGGGCTGGCCGGGTCCATCTTCGTGGGGATGGCCCTTTATGCGGGGCTGGCCGGTTTGGCGAGATGCCCGGAGCTTAACACTGTCACCGGTCTGATCCGCCGGCGGCCATCCCGGACTCCTGAATCCTGACCCCGGCCGACGGCCGGAAGCAAAAATTCCTTGCCCCGGAGGAACGCATTCTGCCATACTTCCGGGTTGAGGCGGAAACGGCGAAAATCCGGAGACGAGGTGACATCACGACATGGTATCGAAACAACAGATCTGTTTTTCCATCGCCCTGTTCGCCCTCGTGTCCATGACCCTGCTGATCATCTTCGGCGACAAGGGGCTGGCCGACCTGAACATGCTTCGCAAAAGCCGGGACGGGCTGATCGAAAGAAACGAAAAGCTGCTGGGGGAGAACCTGGCCCTATATCGGTCCATCAAGCGGCTGCGGAGCGACCCGGTCTATATCGAGAGCATCGCCCGGAAGGAGCTGGGGGTGATCGGTGAGGATGAAATCGTATTCAAGCTCGGCGGGGATGCTCACCATCCCGGAAGCCGGGCACTGGACAGGAGGTTGGAATGACGGCGTTTATCGATCTGGCCGCGCAACAGCGGCGGATTCGGTCCGAAATCGACCAGCGGATCGGAGCGGTTCTCGATCACGGCCGCTATATCATGGGACCGGAGGTGGCCGAGCTTGAGGGAAAGCTGGCCGACTATTGCGGAACCGCCCGCTGCATCGGGTGCGGATCGGGAACCGACGCCCTGCTGATGGCGCTGATGGCCTACGACGTCGGTCCCGGCCAGGCGGTTTTCACCACTCCGTTTACCTTTGTGGCCACCGCCGAGATGATCCAGCTTCTGGGGGCCGAGCCGGTCTTCGTGGACGTGGACGAAACCACGTTCAACCTGAACCCGGCGGCCCTCGACCGTGCGGTGGCGAGGGTGACGGAGACCCGGGCGGATCTCCAACCGGCCGGAATCATCACCGTGGACCTTTTCGGGCTGCCGGCCGACTACGACGCCATCCGGGCCGTCGCCCGGAAATCGGGGCTCTTCGTGATCGAAGACGCGGCCCAATCCTTCGGCGCCACCTATCAGGGACGTCGGGCGGGGAGCCTGGGGGATGTAGCCTGCACCTCGTTTTTTCCGGCCAAACCCCTGGGCGGGTACGGAGACGGCGGCGCCGTCCTTACCGACGACCCGGAGCTGGCCGATAAAATGGTCTCGATCCGGGTACACGGCCAGGGGAGCGACAAGTATGAGAACGTCCGGACCGGGATCAACGGCCGGCTAGATACGCTCCAGGCGGCGGTGCTCCTGGCCAAGCTCGAAGTTTTCGACGATGAATTGAAAAGCCGGCAAGCGGTGGCCGACCGGTACACGGCGGGGATCCGCGAGGCCGGGATCGGCGTGACTCCGCCGACGGTGACCGAGGGTTGCCAAAGCGCCTGGGCTCAGTATTCGGTATTGGTCGAAAGCCGGGCGGTCCGGGACCGGGTTCGGGAGCGGCTCGGGGCAGACGGCGTGCCCACGGCAATCTATTATCCCAAGCCGCTCCACCTTCAGCGGGCGTTTGCCGGCCTCGGGTGCCGGCCGGGAGATTTTCCGGTGAGCGAATCCCTGTCCGAACGGATATTCAGTCTCCCCATGCACCCCTATCTCACCTTCGAGGAGCAAGATCGAATCATCGAGCGGCTGGCCGCGGCGGCCCGGGAGCAATAGGATGGAGACCGATCGCGTTTCGCCCCATGGCGGGGCTTTAGTTCATCTGATCGTCGATGACGGCCGGGCGGCCGAGCTACGGGAAGCCAGCCGGGATATGGCGTCGATCACCCTGACCAGCCGGCAGGTCTCCGACCTGGAAATGCTGATGAACGGGGCCTATTCCCCTCTGACCGGGTTCATGGGGCGGGCTGATTACGAATCGGTCCTCGACCGGATGCGGCTGGCCGACGGGACCTTCTGGCCTCTGCCGGTGGTCCTGGATGTCCCCCAGGAGGTCGCCGCCCGCCTGTCGCCCGGTGACCCGGTGGCGCTCCGGGACAACGAGGGGTTCATGATCGCGGTCTTGACGATAAAGGACATCTGGACCCCAGACCGGAATCGGGAGGCTGAAGCCGTTTACGGGACGGCCGATCCGGCTCATCCCGGCGTGGAAGCGCTCCGGGAGCCGGTCGGAGCCGTTTACGTGGGCGGGACGGTCGAGGGCTTGCAGTATCCGATCCACTTCGCCTTCCGGCGGCTCCGGCACACCCCCCGGGAGATCCGGACCCTCTACCGGAAGCTCGGTTGGCGACGGGTTATCGGATTTCACACCCGAAGCCCACTCCACCGGCCGGGGTTCGAGATGACCCTCCGAGCCATGGCCAAGGCCCGGGCGAACCTCCTTCTGCATCCGGTGGTCCGCCGGGTCCGTCCCGGGGACATCGACGCTTACACCCGGACTCGTTGTTATCTGGAGGTCAGTCAGCGCTATCCGCCCAACATGATGCTGCTGAGTCTCCTCCCCTTTCCCATGCGGATGGCCGGCCCCCGGGAGGCTCTCTTCCACGCCATCCTCAGAAAAAATTACGGATGTACCCACTTCATCATCGGGCGGCACCATGCTTCGCCGCCGCCGACCGACGGGCGGCAGCCGTTTTACGAGCCCGACGCGGCCCAGAAACTGGCGGCGGACCACGCCGAGGATCTGGGGATCGAGATCGTCCCCTTTGACGAGATGGTCTATGTGGAGGATGAAGATTCCTACATGCCTCGGGGGGAGGTAGCGCATGGGGACACGCCGAGGTCCATGACCAACGACGACTTCCACGCCCGGCTTCGGATGGGCAAGCGGGTTCCGCGGTGGTACGCCTTTCCCGAGGTGACCGAGGTGCTCCAGGCGGCCTATCCGCCGCGTCACCGTCAGGGGTTTACGGTTTTCTGCACGGGGTTGTCCGGGGCGGGGAAATCGACCATCGCCAAGGTCCTCTACGCCCGGTTTCTGGAGATGGGCGGCCGGCCCGTCACGCTCCTGGACGGCGACATCGTCCGGCGGAACCTGTCCAGCGAGCTGGGATTTTCCCGGGCGGACCGGGACATCAACGTCCGGCGGATCGGCTTTGTGGCCTCGGAAATCACCAAAAACCGGGGGATCGCCATCTGTGCCCCCATTGCGCCGTATGCCGCCACCCGGCGGCAGATCCGGCGGATGATCGAAACCACCGGCGGGTTCGTGGAGGTCCACGTGGCCACCCCGATCGACGTCTGCGAAAGCCGGGACCGGAAGGGGCTCTATGCCAAGGCCCGGGCGGGGCTCATCCAGGGCTTCACCGGCGTGGACGATCCTTACGAACCGCCCGACGCCCCCGAGGTCTTCATCGACACCACTGACATGACCCCGGACGAATCAGCCCAGGAAGTGCTGCTCCACCTTGAACGGGCCGGCTACATCAAGTAGCGGCCGGTTCAGGTTTCGTCTGGCGGCTCGCCTTTGGGGCGGACGATCATCACCGAGCAGGGGGCTTTGTGGGCCACCCGCTTGGCCACGCTGCCGAAGACCACCAGGCCCACCCCGGTGAGGCCGTAAGAGCCCATGACCACGAGATCGATCTGGTTTTCGGTGAGGTGCCGGATGATCTCGCTGGAGACGTGGCCGTCGGAGACCACCAGCTCGTAGTCCACCCCCTCGCTGATCCGGGCTCCGTACTCCGCCGCCATCCGCTCCTCGATCTGTTGGATCAGGGAGCGCTGATCGTCATCGGAAAACCCCGCCCCGGTGTCGGTGAGGACCGGGTTGACCTCCGGCGGTACCACGTGGATCAACGACAGCTTCGCCCGGTTGCGCTCCGCCATCTCCACCGCCGTCAGAAAGGCGGCATCCGCATGTTCCGAAAAATCGATACAACAGGCAATCCGCTGAAAGCTCATATTATTTAACCTTCTCCGCTTCGGTGTTTGGGATTTCAGCTATCGAGCTGTTCGGAGACGATGGTTTTCAGGACGTCTTCCTTGCCCACGATCCCCACCAGCTTTCCTTCGTCCACCACCGGCAGGGTGTGAAAATTCTTTTCCACCATGAACGAGGCCAGCTCGTGAATGTCGGTGTCGGGCTCCACGGTCACCGGGTCCGGGGTCATCACCTGCCCCACGGTGGTCGCGGAGACCTTTTCGATCTCCTTTTCGATATCCTTCATGGAGGACAGGGGGATGAATCCGTCCAGAAAGGTGAAAAAGGAGGGGAGGGAAAGCCGTTTCTGCTGCCCGATGAGATCGCTCTGGCAGAGGATGCCCACCAGTTTCTGATTGCTATCGACCACCGGCAGGCCGTTGATGTGATGGCTCAACAGCAGCCGGGCCGCCCTTGTGATCTCCGTGGCCGGAGCGACGCTGACCACCTCTTTTGTCATGATATCCCTGGCCGTAATCATCGCCTTCTCCTTTTACGCTAGGCAGTCGAATCACTTTGCTGAACAAGAGATGCCTCCGGGGGCATTTCGGCCTCCCTCCGCAAAATGGGCTTCCAGTAAAATTCCAACACCAGGACCCGGATGATGCTCGCCAGCGGCACCGCCACGATCATTCCGCCGATCCCGAACTGGGCTCCCGCGATGAGGGCCAGCATGACCACCAGCGGGTGAAGTCCCGCCCCCTTGCCGACGATCTTGGGCTGGAGAATAAATCCCTCGATGGCCTGGATGGCGGAAAAGATCCCGAGAACCACCAGCAGGGAGATCAGCTTCACCGACCAGGTGACCCCGCCGGTCAGCAGGATGATGAGAATCGCCGGCGTCACCCCGATGAGGGCGCCAAGATAAGGAATAAAGCCGCCGATGGCCGCCGCGGTCCCGATGAGGATACTGTAATTCCGGAGGGCCGGAAAGCCGGTGAAGCCCATGAAAAACAGCCCGATGGCAAACAGGGAACCGACGATGATCGAGACGGTGATCTGGCCCCGGAGAAACCCGCCCACGGCGTTGTTCACTTTGTCGAGGACCTCGAAGGTCCGCCGACGGTGATGGGGCCGGACCATCTTCCGGATGATCGGGCGGATCTTCTCCCAGTCGATGATCAGATAGAAATTGATAATGCCCACGAAGATCAGGAAGGAAAAGAACCCGACCACAGAGCCGACCCCGCTGAAGAGCCCCCGGGTCGCGATGCCAAAGGCCTCGACCCCGCCGCTGGCCAGTCGCTTCAGTCCGGGGATGATCGTGGATATTATCTTCTCGAAATCAATCTGAATATTCTGAATCCGCGTCTGGATCGCGTTGATCAGGTCCTGATCGACCTTGAGATAGGGGTGATCCGAAATCCATCTTAACAGGCCGGGCAAAGCGGTCTTGATGATCTCGATCAATGCCAGGAGCTCCGAGATCACCTTGGGGATGAGAAACGCCAGCATCAGGAAAATCAAGAGGAAGATGATGATGTAGAGCACCAGGGTCCCCATGATCCGCCCGAGCTTAAGCTGTTGTTGGAGGCCAATAACCACCGGCGCCAGGATGTAGGCAACCAGAAACGCCGTCATAAAGGGGGACAGGACCTTCAGGGTGACAATGATGACGCTTTTCAGCAGGCTCATGGTGTAGAACCCGAACGCGATCACCCCCATGACCCCGATGGCGTAGGCCAGGCGCCGGAGCAGCGGATCGGAGATGCGGAAGTCGGTCATGGTCGGCACCGCCTTACTTTCCCTTCCACTGAGGAGCCCGCTTTTCGGAAAAGGCGGCGACCCCTTCGGCGGCATCCTCGGTGGTGCAGAGACGGGCAAAGACCTCCGCGTTTAAGGCAAACCGCTGCCGGTAGGGCATATCAATCATCCGATAGTAAAAGGCCTTGCCCATTTGGAGGGCCATGGGGCTCTTGCCGGCGAGTTGTTTGGCAAAGGCCATTGTCTCGGCCTCGAGGGCGTCGTCGGGCACTACCCGGTTGACGAGCCCCAGCCGATGGGCTTCAGCGGCGTCGATCATGTCCCCGGCCAGAAGCATCTCCAGGGTCTTCTTTTTGCCCAGGGTCCCGCTCATGGGGATGATCGGGCCGGTGCAGAGGAGGCCGACGTTGATGGCGGTGGTGCCGATCTTGGCGCTTTCGGAGACAAAGGCGAAATCGGCCGCCGCCATGAGGCCGGCGCCGTTGGCCACCGCATAGCCATGGACCATGGCAATCACCGGCTTGCCCATATCGGCGATGGTCAGATGCATGTCATCCATACTCGATATCCAGGCCTGGTATTCCGACGGGGACTTGCCGGGGAACTCACTGATGTCGATCCCGGTGGAAAACGCCTTCCCCGCCCCCTTGACCACCACGACCCGGACGGCCTCGTCGGCCTCCATGGCGTTTAACGCGCCGTTCAGGTCCCGGGCAAGCCGGGAGCTGAACGTGTTGTACTTATCCGGCCGGTTGAGGGTAATCGTTCCAATTCCTTCCGCCACATCGGTCAATACCGTCTCAAAAGTCATAAGCCCTTCCTTTGTCGTTCCGGGTCATTCATGTCGAGCTGTTCCGTTTTCACTGGAGGACGAATTTTACGGCATCGGCCCAGGTCC
>CAZWGY010000098.1:0-12244 GCA_964633575.1 uncultured Desulfobacteraceae bacterium | reverse complement strand
CCTCCGAGGTTTTGTGAAAGACCTCCGAGGTTTTGTGAAAGACCTCCGAGGTTTTATGAAAGACCTCCGAGGTTTTGTGAAAGACCTCCGAGGTCTCTTTGTTGGAAACCTCGGAGGTCTCTTTGTTGGAAACCTCGGAGGTTTCCAACATCACTCAGTCCTCAGTCCCCCGGCAGCCGCCATCCCCGGAGACCGGGGCCAGTCCAGGCCTGAGCGCCTTGACGAACCGATAAAACCCAGTCGTTCTGGACCTCAACGACCGGTGATCGAGGTCCTTAAACAGCCTCTCCCGCAACCCCCTCGAGATCTCCAGTTGGACGCCTTTCCCACTCCGGCCCCGGTTGCATAAGTTTTCGGGGTGAATCCCGCAAAGGCCGGGGACTTTGCTGATAACCGCCGTAAACCCGGCGGCTCGGAGCGCATCCACCAGCCGGGCTTTCAGGACCTCGTCCCGGCCGCCCACGTGAACCATTTCGGTGGTGTCCCTGGAGCCGTGGATGGTCACGGCCACGCGGGCGTTTTGAGCGGCCTTCAGCCCCGACGGCTCGTCAAACCGGTGGCTGCTGATGTGGAGGACCGCGTTTCCGGCTGGCTTCAGCCCCTTGAACGCATAAAAAGTGTAATCGCACCCGGCAAGGGCGTCGGCGATATCCGCGGTCCCGGGCTCGATCCCTCCGCCGTGAGGGGCAAGGATCGCCACGTCGGAGTCCACCTCCCGGTAGAAAACCGCGTAGTCCCCGTTCTCGCTTTCGTTCCGCCTCAGCTCGTCAAAATTGGCGTATCGGTCGGTCATTGGGCAAAAGATAGCAGTGTTGAGCCACCGGTTGATATTCAAGCACGTCGGCGGCTTCCTGGTTAGAGCCACGATACCTTTCATCCGGCCGCCTACACCACCGGCGCGATAAACCGTCCGGTCAGCTCCACCTTGATCACGTGGTGACCGTCGGCCTGACCGTTAAGATGGAAGGATTTTGTGCCCGAATCGTATTCCCCGCTCACGCGGAAGGCCGCTTCCTTGAACATCCCCAGGGAAGGCGGCGCCGGGTCGTTCCATTTTTTAATGACCAGCGTCCCGGTAAGCTCGCCGCTGTCATCAAAGATGTGGCCCTGGTAGCAATAGTCAGGGCCCCCGCCGTTGACGCGGTTTGCCGAGACAACCACAACCCCCTCGACCGTGGCGCGGGAGCTATTAACCCGCAGATGATAGAGTCCATCTTCCATTCAATCCCTCCCGAGGAGTCTTTCCGGCTTCATCCCGAAGACCTTCTTCGGCTCGATAAACGACGCCGGCGGCGGCTTTGTCGGCCTCCCCGAAACCGCGAGCGTCCTCCGGCAGCGTGTCGGACTCTAATCCTCGCCGTCGTCTCCTTCCGTCGGGTCGGGAGATGATAAGAGATCGGCGAGGCGGGCCTCGAAAAGGCGGTCGGATTCATTAATGACCGCACCCTGAGCCTCGCGGAACATCTCCATGAGTGACAACGCAAAAGGGGTGAGCTCCGATCCGCCGCCGGAGGCGCCCCCGATGTTTTTGATCAATAACGGCCGCCCCAGCCGCTCCTCGGTGGCCCGGATTCGGCCCCAGACCCCCCGATAGCTCATCTTCAGCGCCTTGGCCGCGGCATTGATCGAACCGTTGCGTTGAACCGCTTCCAGAATCTTCAGCCGTCCCAGGCCGAAAACGACATCCCCGGACGCATCCACCAGCCAGATTTTGGATCGAATCGCGAAATGTTCACCGTCAGTCATGAGTAATCGCCCAGCTCCGGCGGGCGCTTAAATAAACATTTCCCCGCCGGTTTCGCCTTGTATCCAAGATCCGATGGACAATCAAGTCATTCCTGACGGTTTCTTCGTTATGTCATTATTGACTTAACGAAGCAACCGTGATAGCCAACACCGGAGCGAAGATTGGGCCGAAGCCAGTCGGCACGCGGCATTGACAACATAAGGATTCACGGAGGTCATAGTGAGTGAGCAACGGTTTACGCTGAACGGCGGGGATGTGGGGTTTGAGCCGGGGCAGACCATCCTGGAGGCGGCGGTATCCCACGGCGTGAAGATCCCGACGCTTTGCCATTTAAAAGGAACGACTCCAACGGGGGCGTGTCGGATCTGCGTCGTCGAGGTCGAGAGGGCCCGGACCCTTTTGCCGGCCTGCTCCACCCCGGTTTCCCCCGGGATGATCGTGAAGACCGACTCCCCCCGGGTGATCGCGGCCCGGCGAGCCATTCTCCAACTGATGATGGCGTCGGGGAACCACAATTGCGCGGCAATGGGGGTATCCAGCCAGGAATGGACCCGGTTTCAGATCGATGTCCAGTCCCACGACGGAACCGGCGAGCTCTGTCCCGTCTGGGGAGACTGCAAGCTTCAGGAGCTGGCCTTTGAATACCAGGTCCAGACCGATCGGTTTCCGCCCACCGGCGCGGTCTATCCGGTCGAGGACGTCAACCCCATGATCGTCCGGGATTTTTCAAGGTGCATTCTTTGCGGGCGCTGCGTCCAGGCCTGTAACGAGGTCCAGGTAAACCGGGCCATCAGCTTCGGCTACCGGGGAAGCCAGAGCAAAGTCGTGGCGGCCGGTGATCGGGCCCTGGCTGATTCCGATTGCGTCTTCTGCGGAGAGTGCATCCAGGCCTGCCCGGTGGGGGCCCTGGTGGAAAAGAAATCCCGCTACATCTGGCGTCCCTGGGAAGTCGAAAAAGTCCGGACCACCTGCCCGTATTGCGGAGTGGGGTGCCAGCAGTGGCTCCATGTGAAAGACGGGCGGATCGTCAAGGTGACCGGAGTGGAGGAGGCCGAGCCCAATCGGGGCCGGCTCTGTGTCAAGGGCCGGTTCGGGTTCGACTTCATCTATTCCGGGGACCGGCTGAAAACCCCGTTGATCCGGGAGGGGGACGGGTTCCGGGAGGCTTCCTGGGATGAGGCTCTGGATCATGTCGCGCTAAAATTCACGGAGATCCGTAGGGAGAGCGGACCGGACGCCCTGGCCGGGGTGAGCTGCGCTCGAAGCATCAATGAAGATTCCTACCAGATGCAGAAATTCTTTCGGGCGGTGATCGGGACCAACAACATCGATCACTGCGCCCGGACTTGACACGCGCCCACGGTGGCAGGTCTTGCCGCCGCGTTTGGATCGGGTGCGATGACCAATTCCTTCAACGAGTTTTCCAGGGCGAAGATGTTTTTCGTCATCGGCTCCAACATGGTCGAGGCTCATCCCGTGGCCGCCACATTCGTCAAAAACGCGGTGCTGAAGGGTGCGAAGCTCATCGTGGCCGATCCTCGAAAACATGCGCTGGCTGATTTCGCCGACCTCTATGTGCCCCTCCGGGTGGGAAGCGATATCGCCCTTCTGAACGCCCTGATGCACGTCCTCATCGAGGAGGATATCTATGACAGGGGCTTTGTCGAGTCCTGCACCACCGGCTTCGACGAGCTCCGGGAAAAGGTCATGGAGTATTCGCCGGAGCGGGCCGCCGAGATCGTCGGGGTCGATGCCGGGATGATTCGAAAGACCGCCCGGCTCATGGCCTCGGTCAAACCGGTGATGCTCTGCTATACCCTCGGCATTACCGAGCATACCTGCGGCCGGAACAATGTTTTGTCGGTCGCCAATCTCCAGATGCTGCTGGGCAACATGGGCCAGGAGTGCGGCGGGGTCAACCCGCTCCGTGGCCAGAACAACGTCCAGGGCGCCTGCGACATGGGGGCTCTGCCCAACGTCTTTCCCGGATATCAGCCGGTGGTCAGCCCGGATGCCCGAGCCAAGTTCGCCGGCGCCTGGGGGGTGGATCGGCTGCCCGATCAGAACGGGCTGATGATTCCTCAAATGATGGAGGGGTTGGCCAATGGCCAGGTCCGGGCGTTTTACGTGTTCGGTGAGAACCTGGCCAACACGGAGCCGGATATCCGCAAGGTGGAGCATGAGCTGGCTTCGGCCGAGGTTCTGGTTTGCCAGGACATCTTCCCCAATGAGACCACCCGGTTTGCCCATGTCATCTTCCCGGCGGCGGCCTGGAGCGAAAATGACGGGACCTTTACCAACAGCGAGCGCCGGGTCAACCGGGTTCGGACCGCCAGCTCACCGCCGGGGGCGGCCAGGCCCAACTGGTGGATTTTCAGGGAGCTCGCCCGGCGGATGGGGCATGACTGGGCGTCGGACAGTGCCCGGGCTATCTGGGACGACGAGATATCCGCCCTCGCTCCCCAGCTTGCCGGGATCAAGTACGACCGCATCCGGGGAGACGGGCTCCAGTGGCCGTGTCCGACCGAGGATCATCCCGGCACCTGCTTTCTCCACAGGGACGGCCAGTTCACCTGCGGCCTCGGGGTCTTTACCCCCGTGGACTGGACCCCGCCGGCCGAGGTTCCCTGCGAGGACTACCCCCTGGTACTGAGCACCGGGAGACGGCTGGCCCACTACCACACCCGGACCCAGACGGGGCGATGCGAGGGGCTCAACGACATCCTGGGAGAGGAGACGGCCGACATCTCCGCCGCGGACGCCGAAGGGCTGAAGATCCGCCAGGGCGAGACCATCCGGGTCAAATCCCGGCGAGGCGAGGTACTGGTCCGGGCCAACATCACCCCTCAGGTGCCGCCGGGGATGGTCTGGATGGCCTTCCACTTCCGGGACGCCTGTGCCAACTGGCTGACCAACCCGGCCTTTGATCCGGTCACCCTGACCGCGGAATACAAGGCGTGCGCCGTCCGGATCGAGCGGGTGGAGTAGCCGCCGGAGATCAGTCGAGCGCCAGGTAAACCTTCCGGGAATATCTCTGAAGCACCGGGGTGCCTTTGCCGTGCCGGACCGCCTTGAGCACGGCATCGGCATCCACGGGGACCGTGCCGGCCAGAAGGTGGACCGGCAAACCGTCAAAGGCCGAGGCCACCATGGGGGTGCTCGGCCCCATCATCAGGACCCGGACCTCCGGACCCACCGCCGCCAGGAGATCATCGACCGTGCCGTTCAAAATGGACGTGGAGGTCAGGATCACGACCTCGGCCCAGCCGCTGAGCTTCTCGTTGAAGGCGGCCGGGTCCCCGATCTCCCGGCCAATGTCCACCACCTCCACGGTGGCGCCCCGGCCGGTGAGCTTCCCCATCAGCGGGCCGAAGTAGCCGACCATGGCCACCCGGGAGCCCTCGCCAACACCCAACTGGTCAAAAAGGCCATCGTTGGACCGATCCTCGGGCAGGTCCGCGGCGATGGGGTAATTCAAGGCGTTGATCAGAGCCAGAGCCATGCTCCGGAGCACGGGGCGGGGGGAGCGGATCTCCGACAGGAGATCCACCGCCGGTCCGCCCTCGAAATCGAGGTCGCCGGGGACCACGGTGCATCCCGCCTCGCCGTCCACCATGGTAAATGACAGTCCAATGCCGCCGGTGTCAGTTCTCACGGCGGTGTAACCCAGGCCCACGGACACGGTCTCCACGAGGCTATCCTCAGCCGCGGACCGGACCGACTCGTATAATCTATCCCACAATCGCATTCATTCACCCTCGTCAATCATCAAGGCCCCGCGGGTTCCAGAAATCTCGCGGGGGTTCGTGCCACCGGCCCCAAGCCGCGAAGGGGGCATCTGATGAAGAAAAGGGGGCCGCGAGGCGGCTCTTGTCGTGACAATCCGAAACGTCCGAAACAATAATCAAGGTCTATCTTTACTTAACCGATGTAGCTCGTCAAGAATGATGTTCTCCGTATCTATCAGTGCATTAGCAATCAACTTGAAAAAGGGTACAATATCTCCCTTATCCGCCTGACTCAGCGCCGTCAGATATTTACGACGATTTTCGTTTTTTATAATTGCAACCGGATAGCTTTTTTTTATTAAAATCAAATTCATAAGAATTCTTGCACCACGACCGTTACCGTCATCAAAAGGATGAATTCTTACCATGTTGTAATGAGCTATCGAAGCAACAACAAGAGGGTGTCCGCTTACAATATTTTCGTTAATCCATCCGCACAGGTTTTCCATTTCATCCGCTACATGAATCGGATCAGTATAAAAATGAATATTTCCATCTGGTTGCAAAACATGATTTGGCAGGACTTTGTATTTTCCAGGATTGGCGGGTTTTCTGACTTTCTGACCGCTTTGATTAATTGCCATTGTGTATTTTACGCCTGATAAAAGCAGAGCATTCATTTCTTTTATCAGTCCCTGAGAGAGAGATCGATTATCTTTGATCACCTCATAAAGCCAGTCAATTGCCTCAGAATGATTTCTGGCATCAAGAAAATCCTTAAAAGGCTTTCCTTCAACAGTCAGTCCTTCTTTTAAAAAAAATAAGGTTTCACCTCTTGTAAGCGAGCTTCCTTCAATAGCATTTGAATGATATGTCCATTCAATACGAAGCTTTTCCTGAATTGCTGACCAATGCTCGCTTTGAATGGAAATCTTATTATTGATTTGAGCTTTAAGATCGTCAATTAAAAGCAATGACTCTTTAATATCAGCAATATTTTCATTGAAATGGTAATAGTTGGTTTTCATGTCTTTACTTTTTAAAAGGTTAAAAAAAACGCAAAAGCAATTCGATTGCCCGCGCCCCTTTAGGGCTCAAGGGTTGGTCTCTCTCAACCAGGGGTTGAAACTCCAGGCTATATGGCGTTGCCGCTCCGCGGCATTCATTGGTTTTATGTATTTTGCCCGTTTATCCAGAGCTCGGATTCACTGAGATCAATGTCATCATTCCAAATCATAAAACCCTTTTGTCAAACACAATATCACCCTGTCAAACGATTTTTGACCCAAGCATTGATTTTAACGCCACACGTCCGTCTCGTTGCCTGCCGGTCTATTGCCGAGAAGTAGTCGTCCTGTAAATAGACAGGAGAATAATGGACGTATCATCAAATCTGGAGGGGAGACGCAACCGCCGGCGTTCGGCTATTCGAAACAGGGCGTAACGGCGCGGCGGTTGAAGGGCGTGGTCTGATTATCTTTCCAGATGCCCGCACCCGTTCAAAAGACTCACCCTCCAGCCGTCCCGTCCGGGTAAGAGGATCGTAATTCCGGCGGGGTCCTGGCCGAGTCGGAAGAGGTTTTCCAGCTCCATCCCCAGAATCCGGCAAATGATGACCCGGTTGACCCCGGCGTGGCCGACGATGACCAGGCGGCCGGGGGTTTCTCGGGCCAACGCCTCGAAGACCGGGAGGACCCGGTTTTGGAGGTCGGCGAAGGACTCCCCGCCCGGCGGGCGAAAGCCGGCCAGGTTTTCCCCCCGCATCCGCCACGCATCCGGGTCCTTCCGTTTGACCGTTTCCATTGTCAGCCCGTCCCACTCCCCGAGGTTGATCTCCCGGAGGCCGGTTATGGGCTCGGCTTTTATATTGCCGGGGCTCGGATGTTTGACGATGGTCCGGGCGGTTTCCCGGGAGCGCTGGAGATCGCCGCAAACCACCCGGTCGGGCTGGATGGCGGCGAAAACGGCTCCCAGGTTTCGGGCCTGGCGGCGGCCTTCGGCGGTGAGCGGGATGTCGGTTTGGCCGATGTACCGCCGGGGCTCCGCCGGGTCCACGGCCTGGGCGTGTCGGACCAGGTAGATGACCGATGCCGGTCCAGGTCGGGACGGGGCCGTCATTCGGCGCCTGCCTTGTCCGCCAACGGGTTGATGGACATCAGGAGGTCCGCCGGGGGGCGGCCCGTGGCCGTGGTGAGCTTTTCGGCGATGATCCGGGCGGCGTCCCGTCGTCGCTTGATGGCTTCAGCGGCGGCCGGGTTGTCGCGGTAAGCGGCCGATTTCCGGGCAAACCGGGCCGCCGGGTCCACGATCCGGTCTCCTTCGACGAATTTGTCCGCCAGGTAAACGATCTCCGCTTCGGTGAGCGGTTCGGTCCGGTCCGCGTCGATGTCTATATGGACCCGGACGATCCCGGCCACCGCCGGAAAGCCCCAATTTTCCATGATCGCGGCTCCGGCGTTGGCGTGGTCCCGCCCGGCGCTGGCTCGGGCGATGTCGTGGACCCTGGCGGCCGCTCGAGCCAATCGGGGATCGATGGGGACTCCGGCGGCGACGGCCGCGTCGGCCAGGGCTCCGGCGACGGCCGCCACGACCCGGCAGTGGCGGATAACCGCCTCCGGGACGTCGGCGATGGCCATCATCCGGGCCGTTTCATCGGGGGTGGGGACCGCCGCGGCATCGAGCCGGTCCAGGATGGCCTGGTAATCGGCCGGGGTGTCGATGTCCATGAGGATGCCCGCGTCGGGCACCGGGAGATCGATTGCGGCATCGGCGTGGGTTTCGAGATACCCCCGGAGACCATTTTCCCCCGGCCAGTCGAGAACCCCGTTCAGGATGGTCGTGGAGATCAATGGGGGGTGCCCTCGTCGGCCGGCGAAGGTCGGGTATGCGATCCGACCCCGCCGGGGCATGGCTTCGAGACATCGGGCCATCAGGGTCCGGATGGTGGCGGGCCGGACCAGGGGGATGTCGGCCGGATGGACAAAGGCCGCCTCGGCGGACCCGCTCAGGCGGGCGACCCCGGTGGTCACCGAGCTGAGCATCCCCTGGTCATGGTCCGGATTGAAGGCGAAGCGGACCCCCATCGACGCCAGTCGGGCGGTCAGCTCATCGGCCCGGTGGCCGGTCACGACGATGATCTCGGTCACGCCGGTGTTCCGGTAGAGGGAGACCACCCGGTCGATGACCCTCCGGTTGCCGAGGGGGAGGAGCGGCTTGAACCGGCCCATCCGGGAGGCGTACCCGGCGGCCGGGATCACGGCGGCAATGGGGATGTCAGACATGGATCAGCTTTCGTTTGGCGCGTCCGGTCGATCCCGCCGGCCAGGTTTCGGCGGGGTCGGCCACGCGGATTTGGAGACCTCCGAGGTTTCCAAGGCTTTGGAAACCTCGGAGGTCTCTATCACCGCGCCGGTTGTCGGGGCAATCCCCCGTGTCTGCCCGCCGGTCCGTTGTCCCGCCCGCGGCGACTTCGACGGCCCGCCGGACTTCACCGAGGTCCGGCGGCGGGTGAGACGGGGCCATCCGGAGCGTGAGGGTGAGCTCGGCGCCGGCCGGGCGATCCTCGCGCCATGGCCTGACCCGGGCTTCGAAGTCAATGACTCCGGGGAGGGCGAAGAGGGCCTCATCCAGATCGGCCAGGTGGAGCGTCCGGTCCGGGCCCAACTGAGCTCCCGTGCCCCGCCGCCGGCGAACGGGGGTCATTTGTTTCAGGACCGACCCGCAAGGGCATGGGTCCGGGATGAACGCGGCCAGGTCTCCGGTCCGGTACCGGATCAGGGGCATGCCGGTCCGGGTCAGGGTGGTGAAGACCACCTCGCCGACCTCACCCTCCGGGGGCGGCGGCCCGTCGGGGCGGTCCGGGTCGATGATCTCGAACAGGAGGTCCGCCTCCCGGAGATGGTATCCTGATCTGGCCTCGCATTCCACCCCGCCGCCGAGTCCCATCTCGGTCATGCCGTAATGCTGGAAGACCCGGCATCCCCAAGTCGTCTCGATGGCGGTGACGATGGACCGGGGCACGTGGTCGGTGGTGAGGAGAACGGTCCGGACCCGGCCCCGGCCGATTTCCGCTCCGCCCGGATGCCGGGCCAGGGCCAGGACCTGGACCGGGATGCCCACGATCCCGTCGATTTCCCGGTCGGCGATTTCAGCCAGCGTGATCTCGGGGTCCCTGACCGGCCCGTGGGCGATCCCGGTCACGTCCATCCGGGCCAGAGCCCGTACCAGGAGGTCCCCCACGCTGTCCGGCTGGTCTCCCGGCAGGAGAATCAGGACCCGTTCCCCCGGCCGGACCAGGGTGGCCATCCCGTAGTGAAAGAAGTCGATCGTCCGCTCGAGGTCGGCCTCCGTGAACCCGATTCGTTTGGGGGCGTGGGTGGTGCCGGAGGTGGTCAGGGTGACGATCCGGGCGATCCGGTCCTGGGAGACGCACCAGAAGGCCATCGGGTCCCGGCGGATGTCCTCGGCCGAGGTGTACGGTAATCGTTTCAGGTCCGAGAGGGTTGTGAGGACTGAGTGATGAGGACTGAGGGCTGAGTGCCGCCTTGCCCGGTGGATGAGAGCCAGGGTACTGGAGACCTCCGAGGTTTCCACTGAGACCTCCGAGGTTTCCAAAACCTTGTAGGTCTTCCCAAACAAAACCTCGGAGGTCTTCCCAAACGGAGGTCTCACCATGTAGGGGCTCCCCCCCGTGGCTGCTCTTGTCCGGTTGATGAGAGCAAGGGTCTGGTTGAGCCGGCGGAGCTGGTACGCCTCGAGGGATGCCCGGTCCAGCGGGGCGTTTCCCGGCCGTCCGACCAGGCGGCGTGCCCAGTCGTCGAGCGGGCTTTTGGCCGGATGGCTCATGGCCGGTAGAGCCGGTCCCCGCCGGCGCTCGTCAGGTTGTAAAGGCAAAAGGGGATCAGCCGTCCGTCCGGCGCCAGCACATGGATGCAGCAGTCCCGGACCCGCTCCAGATCGACCGTCCAGGCGTCCTGGAAGGCCATGGCGGAGACCGAGAGGGTGTGGGTTTGAGCGCGGTTGAGGAAGTCATCGAGCCATAAGATTCCGGACGGGGTGCAACCGGACGAGCCCGCTTCGGCGACGCTAACTTCCGGGGCCGCCCACCGGCGGGCCACGTGAGCGATCGTCCGGGCCGCGCCGTCGTGAGCGGGGATCGGCTCCGGACAACACCCCGGATTGGCCCGCCGCCCGAGGGGTCGGACGCCGTTTCCCGGCACCGGAAGGAAACTTCCGCTGAAGGAGCAGAGCGCGTTTTCACACCCCGGCGGGCTGAAGGCATCGACTGGGAATCGGCCGTCGGTCTGGGCCTCGATTTCCCGCATCAGCCAGGGCAGGGTCGGCCGCCGCCGTCCGTCCGGGGGCTCGGGATACCGGCCGAAAAAGCTCAGGGGCTGGAAGTGAACGGCCCGGACCGTTGGTGAATGAGTGATGGCCGTCTGGATGATTGCGCCGATCTGGTCATCGTTGATCCCCGGCACAACGGTGGGGACCAGGACCACGCCCAGGCCCGATTCCCGGCAGGCCTCGATGGCCGCCGTTTTTTCCGCCAGAAGCGGCCGTCCCCGGAGCTGGTGGTAGCCATCGTCGTCGGTGGCGTCAAACTGGAGAAAGACCGACGCGAGCCCCGCTTCCTTCAGGGATGCCGCGTATCCCGGGTCCCGGCCCAGCCGGATGCCGTTGGTGTTGAGCTGAACAAAGGCAAAGCCGGCCGACCGGGTCATGGCGATGATCTCCGGGAGGTCGTCCCGGACGGTGGGCTCACCCCCGGAAAGCTGGATGTTGCTTCCCGCCGCGGCCGCGCCGGCCCGTTCAAGCCAGCGCCGGAGCGTCGAAAGAGGCGGGTCCGGCCCGGGGGCGACGCCGGCGTCGGCATAGCAGACCGGGCAGCGGAGGTCGCATCGCCCGGTGACCTCGATGAGGACCGTGCAGGTCCGCTGCCGGTGATCCGGACAGAGGCCGCAGTCGAACGGGCACCCGTGCGTGACGGCCTGGCCGGCCACCGGGGGCGGGGCCGGGACCTTGGGCCGCTCCCAGGTCGCCATGGGCGGGTCGCCTTCCCAGATGAGGGTCCTGAAGCACCCATGGTCCGGACAGGTTTTGGTCAGATAAACATCCGGCCCCTCGACGACCCGTTGGGCGGAAACCCGCGACAGGCAGACCGGGCAGAGGCTCTGGGTAGTGGTCCGGAGATCGTTCACGGTCAAATCAGTCGGGCGGCGTGGTCGGGTCGAAACCGTTGGCCAGGAGAATCTCCATCACCTCGGCGAAGGTCTCCGCCACGATGGCCCCGCAGCGGGTTCGGGAGGCCGCCGGCCCCGCCTCGCCCACGATGGCGCGGCAGTCGATCCCGCCGTTCGCCTCGCCGACCCGTTCCGAAAACCAGGTCGTCAGGGATTCGAGCATCAGGGGCAGCCGGTCCGACCCGGCATCCCCGGCCGGGCCGTTGCCGGCGTGGAGGCCGATGAGGACGCTCCCGCCCGTCAGAGCGCCGCAGGTCCCGGCTCCGGTCCCGCAACCGTAGGCCAGGCCGGCCATCGCCCGGATCAATCCCGGATTGTCCCGGCCGGCGGTTTCAAGGCCCAGCGCGAGGATGATCTGGCCGCACGAATATCCCCCGTGGGCCAGTTGCATCATTCGAATGGCGTGGTCATCCATTATGCTCTATCTTTCATGACGTCAGTGGTTGCGTCAGCCGCGCCCTGGGAGCGCCGACGTCCCCGTCGGCATGACACAACCCCGGGCCGACGAGGACGTCGGCGCTCCCAGG
>CAZWGY010000097.1:0-12394 GCA_964633575.1 uncultured Desulfobacteraceae bacterium | reverse complement strand
CTTGTTCTCCACCCGGTGTCCTGTATGTGGAAAGCTCAGTCCATGAAGGGAAGAGGAGCTGTGGGGTCAGGTTTGACGCCCCTACTCCGCTCGGACCAGCCGGAAGCCGAGATCGTGGTATTCATAGTGCGGATGGGCCCCGAAACGGAAGGCGGACCGGGCCATGACGGCATTGTAATACCACGCGCCGCCCCGATAGACCCGATAATCGTTCCGCGGGGATTCGATCCAGGCGGAGCCGTCGTCCGGCGCCCCCCCAGCTTCGTCGTAGCTGCAATGGAGGTCATCCTCGACCCATTCCAGGACGTTGCCGTGCATGTCGTAAAGCCCCCACAAGTTTCTCCCCAGATCCCCCGCCGGGACCGTGTCCTCTCGGTTTTCACCCTCGGGACAGCCGGGCAGGGGATTATTGCCATTGTAGTTGGCCTCGTCCGTGTTCAGACAGTCGCCAAAGGCGAAGAGGGTGGTGGTGGTGGCCCGGGCCGAGTATTCCCACTCGGCCTCCGTCGGCAACCGGTATTCATGACCTTCCTGGTCCGTCAGCCAATCCGCCATGGCCCTGGCCCCGTACCAGGTTACATGGATCACCGGATGATGGGCATACCCCGGCTCCACGCTGAATTCGCCGGTATCCTCATGCTCGATAATGTGGCTCGACACCGACTCGGCCTTTGTCCGGAGCCACGGCTCGTCCAGGGTTCCCCGCTGCCCCACGGCGTTTAAGAACTTGATATACTGAGCGTTGGTCACCTCGGTCGTCGTCATGTAGAAACCGTTGGGAATCGTCACCGGATGCTGAGGCAGCTCCCTCGAACAGGTATTTGGATCTGTTTCCGGGCTTCCCATCTGAAAGGTTCCGGCCGGTATCCAGGCCATCATGAGCCCCACGCCGGATTCGTCCGGGATGGTTCTGGCGATCTCCTGGAAGGAGAAGACCGCCTCCGGCAGCCCCAGACGATCATCGCCGTTCACATCCCACGGATTTGCGGCACCCGACGGCGCCATCCCGACCACCACCTGGAGGGTGATGATCCCATCCTCCAGGGTTACCACGCCGTCTCCGGTGACATCCCCCTGGCGGGCCTCCGCCGCCGCGGTTAAGCTCATTGCCAGCGTCAACGCCAGGATTCTCTTTCCCCAATCGATCCACCGTCCCATGGATGACTCCTTTCTATTGGCTGTGGTTGTTGGGTCATCGATTTTAAAACCCAGATATCTTTATGGATACCCTGTTAGGGCATTCGGTGTCAAGAAACAGAGCACGGGATTCGGGGGTGAATTGTCTGGATGGAGAGTATGGATGGTGCTTGCCAACAAAAAAAACGCGCCCGTTTCCGGGCGCGTTTTTTATTGGCGAATGGCCGTTCCGGTTAGAGGAACTTCCGGCCGCTGTATTCCGCGTAGGCGATGGCCAGGGTCCGGTAAACCAGGTGGGCCAGCTTGCTGAAGGGCAGGTAAACGAACAGGGAGAACACGAACACCAGGTGAATGAAGTAGATCGTGTAGGACAGCCCCGCCGCGCCGCCCAGCCGGGTCATCTCGGTGAGGAGACCGGTGAGTCCCAGGGCCAGGGCCAGCCCGATGAGCTGCCAGTCCTTGTAGGTGCTCACCTGGTCGGTCTTGGCCAGCCGGTTTTTGATCATCAGGGCCGAGCCGATCACCAGGGCCACGCCCGCGATGTTGGCCAGCCACTTGACCGGGTTAAGCTGGGAGTAAGGCCCGTGAATCCCGAAGCCGTAGAGGACCACGAAGAAGATGCTGGTCACGATGAACAGGCCGATGAACCCGAAAAAGACCATCATGTGTGAGGTGGCCCGGTCCTCGTTTTCGCCGCACTCGGAGAACTTGGAGTGCTTCAGGATCTTGGGGATGGCCCCCACCAGGGATTTGATAAATGGACCGATCTCGATCTTCTCCTTGTCGGTCTTGCCGTCGATCAGGGCGTTCTGATGGATGTCGCCCATGAACCGCTTGATGCCCAGGGCGAAGATGACCACGGTCCAGATGGATGCCGGGATCATGACCAGGTCCACCAGCCAGGTGGAGAAGAAGTGGCCGTGGACAATCTGGTCCCCTCCGGGGGTGAAGTCGAGCAGGCCCGTGATGAGGCCGACCACGATGAAGATCACCGCCGGGATGCCCAGAAGGATGGGGAGCTTTTTGGGGTCGTTTACGGCCCGGGCGATGGACTTGGGCCGGGCGTACTCGCTCACCGCATAGGCCCGGATGGCCGCGAGAACGTCGCCGGGCTTGGCGTCCCGGGGGCAGAGCGTGGTGCAGTCGCCACAATTGTGGCAGAGCCAGACGTCGCCGTTGCCCACCAGGCGGTCCTTGAGTCCCCAGGAGGCGGCGATCATCTCCTTTCGGGGGAAGGGCCGGTTGTCCGGCGAGATGGGGCAGGCCACGGAGCAGGTGGCGCACTGGTAGCATTTCTTCAGGGATTCACCCCCCAGCCCGACAACTTCCCGCATAAACTGTAGGTCAGGCTCCACCAGGTATTGATCCGTCATATCGGTACCTCCTTTTCTTCCGAATTTAGAAACCCTTGAACGGGTTCGGGCCGAGCGCTTCGATGGACTCCACGAAGTCGTTGATCATCTGGGGGATCTTGTCGTACTCGTCGATGGCCACCTCGAACTGGGCCACCCGCTCCGCCTCCAGGGCCAGGCTCGACAGAGCCTCCCCGATCTTCTTCATCCGGATGCTGGCCAGCTCGGAGCCCTTGATGAAGTGGCACTGGTAGTCGTCGCCGTACTTGCAGCCCAGAAGGAAAACGCCGTCCATCCCCTGGGAGAGGGCGTCCTTGATCCAGATCACGTTCATGGAGCCGAGGCACCGGATGGGAATCAGGCGGACGTCGGCGGAATAGGAGATCTGGTGCATCCCGGCGATGTCGAGAGCCGGGTAGGCGTCGTTTTCGCAGACCAGCCCGAGAATCCGGAAGGGCGGCTCGGTGTAGTCGTCCTCCGATGGCACCTTGATGGATTTGACCATCGAGCCGATGGAGTCGATGCTGTAGTCGGCAAACGAGATGATCCGCTCGGGACAGGCCCCCATGCAGGTCCCGCACCGCCGGCACCGGGCCGGGTTCGGCTTGGGCGTGCCCTTGGCGTCGTCGTCGATGGCGCCGAAGGGGCATTCGTCGGTACACCGCTTGCACTGGGTGCATCTCTGGAAGAAGAAATCCGGAAAGCTCAAGTCCCCGGACCGGGGATGAACCGACACGCCGCGGTTGACCGATTCGAGGCACTGGATGGCCTTCAAAGCGGCGCCCGAGGCGTCTTCGATGCACTCTTCCATGGTCATGGCCCGGCGGATGGTCCCGGCGGCGTAAATTCCGGTCCGCTGGGTCTCGTAGGGGAAGCAGATGTAGTTGGAGTCAACGTAGCCGTTGAAGAGGTCGATGTCCCGGAAGGCCGGGCCCTGGCGGTAGGCCATGTTGACCACCGGCTCGTCTTTGGTCAGCGGGACCATGCCCGTGGCCAGAACCACCATGTCCGCCTTGACCTGGAGCTTTTCGCCCAAAAGGGTGTCCTCGGCATCCACCACCAGGCCGGCGCCGTTCTTGGAAACCTTGACGACCTTGCCCTTGCTCATGAAAATCCCCGGGTCCTGCTGCATCTTCTTGTAGAAGTTTTCGGTCAGACCGGGGGTCCGCATATGCTGGTAGAAGATGTATGCCTTGGCGTCGTCGTAGTCCTCGCGGACATAGCCGGCCTGTTTCAGGGCCACCATGCTGGTGACCGAGCCGGCGTAGTCGAAGTCGTTGTCGTCGTCGCCGCCGGGGCTCTGGACAAAAACCACCGACTTGGCCTCCCGGCCGTCCGATGGGCAGGTGATCTTGCCGTTGGCCGCGATCTGCTCGAACTGGTGGTTGGTGACCACGTCGGGCAGGGCGCCGAAGCCGAGGTGAGCGAATTCGTCCGCCTTGGGCTCGTAGGGCCGCCAGCCGGCCGCGAGGATCACGGCGCCGAACATCTCGCCGTTCGGGTCGAGGGTCAGGATGTCCCGCCGGCCCTCGTTGTACTCCATGAACTTCTGGTGGAGGGTCTCGGCGTCAAGCTCCTTGCCGCTCTCGTCAACTTTCATCTCCTCGGGCAGCGGATAGGGCACGTCGAACTCGATCTTTTCGCCGGGCTTCTTGAAGGTGACGGTGAATTCGCCGGGCTGACCGGCGATTCGGGCCACCACCGTGCCCGTCTTGACCGAGATGCTGTTGTACTTTTCCAGCTCGTCGATCCTGGACTGGATGAAGGGCGGGATGAGGGTGTCGTAAGGGTCTTTGACGGGAAGCTGCTTGCGGACCTTGGCCGCGTAGCCGCCCAGGGTCGATTCCTTCTCGACGATGGTGACCTCGTAGCCCGCCTTGGCCGCGTCCACCGCCGCCGAAAGGCCGGTGATCCCGCCGCCGATGACCAGGATCTTCCGGCTCAGGGTCTCCAGAAGATAGGGTTCGGGGATGTTGGCTTTCTCCACCCGGGCCATGCCCATCCGGATGTAGTCCTCGGCCATCATCTGGACCCGGTCGAAATTGTCCTCGTCCTCTTTTTCCGCTTCGGTCAGAGCCGGGTACTTATCCCGGGGATGGGACCAGACCACGCCTTCGCGGAGGTTGACCCGCTCGACCACGCAATTGTCAAAGGAAAAGACATCGAAGTTGACCCGACGGGAGCAGGCGGCGATGACCAGGGAGTTGACGCCCTTGTCGGCGATGTCCTTCCGGATCAGCTCGACGCCTTCCTTGCCGCAGAACATGCCGTGGGTGGTGCAGGAAATCCCCTCCTCATCGGGGATCTCCTTGAGCCCGTCGATGTCGAGGGATTCCCCGATACCACAGCCGGTACAGATGTACACGCCATACTTTTTATCCATGAATAACCTCCTACCTGCTCACCAGGGTTTGAATTGCTTTCAGGGCCATACCGGTGGCGTTCTGGTTCGACGAAACCACGTCCGCCGGCTTGTTGGCGCAGCCCGCCGCGAACATGCCGCCCTTTTCAAAGTCGTTGATGATAAAGCCGTCCGCGTTGTATGTGAGGTCCGCAGGAAGTTTGGCCTTGGCCGCCGTCGGCTGCATCCCCGTGGCCAGAACGGCCATGTCGACGGTCTGCCGGATCTTCTCGCCGGTTACGGCGTTTTCCGCCACCACCGTGATGTTCTTGGTCTCCGGGTCCTCCTCCACCTCGGCCACCTTGCCCTTGATCAGATGGACCTTCGCGTCCTCCTTGATCCGGCTGTAGAACTTCTCATAACGCTGTCCGGGAGCCCGGATGTCGATATAAAAGACGTACACGTCGGTGTCCGGGTATTGTTCACGGATGTAGGTGGCCTGCTTGAGGGATGCCATGCAGCAGATATAGGAGCAATAGGGGAGATGGTTTTCGTCCCGGGACCCGGCGCACTGGACAAAGGCGACGCTCTTGGGGGCCGCGTCGTCCGACGGCCGCTGGATCTTGCCCCGGGTGGGGCCGTTGGGAGCGGCCAGCCGCTCCATCATCATGTTGGTGATGATGTTCGGGTAGCGGCCGTAGCCGAGGTTGTCGATCCGCCCGGCGTCGTAGGGCTTCCAGCCGGTGGCCCAGACAATGGCGCCGACCTTGAGGTCCACGGTTTTGGGCTCCATCTCGAGGTCCACAGCGTGATATGGACAGGCTTCCTTGCACTTCTTGGCGTCATCGGTCCCGATGATCTGGGGAGAAATGACGTAGCGGGCGGGAAACGCCATCTCGTGGGGGAGATACGCCCCTTTGATCCGGTCCATCCCGAAGTTGAGCTCGTTGGAAATCTCCATCTCGCAAACCTTGGCGCATTCCCCGCAGCAGGTGCAATTCTCATTGACGTACCGGGGCTCGATCCGGACGCGGACGGAATAGTTGCCGGGGGTGCCATCGACCGTTTCCACTTCGGCCAGGGTAAAGACCTTGATCCGGGGATTGTCCTTGATCCGCTTGAAGTTGATCTCCAGCCCGCAGGTCGGCGGACAAAGTTTGGGGAAGTACTGGTTGAGCTGCACCACCCGTCCGCCCAGGTAGGGGTTTTGCTCCACCAGAAACACCTCGTACCCCACTTCGGCAGCTTCGAGGGCCGTCGTCAGTCCGCTGATCCCCCCACCGACCACCATGATGCTTCCGCTCATCGGGGCTTGTTTTCCTTCTGTCATACGATCCCTCCTTTTTACGAGGCGAGAGGCAAGGGGCGAGGGGCAATGCCCGCAGGGCGGGATTGCCGCTTGGCCGTTGCCTCTCCCCCCTTACTTAATAAAAACCTCCAGGCGTCCGTTGACGCCTGGAGGCTGTTTGGGTCACACCGAATTCAAGCGTTCATCAAGCGCCTGTTTTTAGTCAGGGATGATCTTGATGTAATCTCTCTTGAAGACATCCCATTTCTGGGCCTTCGGGTCAAACTTGGAGTTGGTGAAGCAGAACCAATTTTTGTCGTCCTGTTTCGGATAGTCCGCCTGATAGTAGAATCCGGGATAGCGGGTCTCTTTCCGGAACTGGATGTGGCGAAGGTGGGACTCGACGGTCCAGATCCGATGGTAGATCTCCCAGGCTCTCATCAGCTCATGGAGGTCGCCGGCCGCCAGCTTCTCGCAGTCCTCACGCATAACCTCGAGGAGATCCATGATGATTTCGAGGTTCTTGGTGGAGGTCTCATAGAAGGTGGCCGTTCCCGCGCCGTACTCATGAGTGGACTTCATCAGCCGGTACATCATCCCGTTGGGCTTCAGATAGTTCGGGTTGATGTCGTCGGCGGTGGTGTACTCGCAATTGTCCAGGTAAACCCGGACCGGCTTGTAAACCAGGTCCACCAGCTCGTCCTTGGACAGAGCCAGGGTGGGTTTGAAATCCTTGTTATCCCGGACGAACCGGACCATCGCCTTGGCGGCCATCCGGCCCTCGGCATGGGAACCGGAGGAGAACTTGTGGCCGGAGCAGCCCACGCCGTCACCGGCGGTGAACAGCCCGTTGACCGTGGTCATCCGGTTGTAAACCTTGTCCTTGTACTTGATCTTGTAGTCATCCGGTACCCAGTCATAGTCCGGGCCGGAAACCCACAGACCGCAGCAGCCGGAGTGGGACCCCAGCAGATAAGGCTCGGTCGGCATGATCTCGGAGTTCTTCTTCTCGGGCTCGGTGTTGGTGGCGCACCAGAGGTTGGCCTGACCACAGGTCATGTCGAGGAAGTCTTCCCACGCCTCGGACTCGAGGTGCTTGAGCTCCTTTTTGTCCAGGGTCTTGCCGATCTCAGCCAGGGCGGTCACGGTGTCCATCATGATCGGACCGCGGCCAGCCTTCATCTCGAAGAGCATCAGGTGGTTCCGCAGACAGGTCGGGGTGATGGCGGCCGTTCCATACGGCGCGTATCTCTCCAGCTCCGCCTTGGCGGCGTCGGATGCGACGTAGTTTTCGCCCAGGCCGTTCAATGCCTTGGCCTTGAACAGGAGGAACCACGCGCCGACCGGGCCGTATCCATCCTTGAACCGAGCCGGGGTGAACCGGTTTTCCATCATGGACAGCTCAGCGCCAACCTTCATGCAGAGGGTGTAGGTGGAGCCGGAGTTCCAGACCGGATACCAGGCACGGCCCTTGCCCTCGCCCACGGACCGCGGCTGATAAATGTTGACCGCGCCGCCGCAGGCCACCACCATCGTGTTGCACTTGATGATGTAAACTTTGTTCTCGCGGACGGAAAAGCCGATGGCGCCGGCGATCCGGTTTTCCTCATTGGCGTCCAGAAGCAGCTCAACGATGAAGACCCGCTCGAGGATGTTGTCTTCGCCCAGGGCCAGCTTGGCGGCCTCGGCGACGATCCGCTTGTAGGACTCACCGTTGATCATGATCTGCCACTTACCGGTCCGGACCGGGGTGGCGCCCGCCTTCAGGGTCCCCATCTTCTGACCCTTCTTGCCGTCGAGGTTCTTCCCGTCTTCGGTCTTCTTCCAGACCGGCAGGCCCCACTCCTCGAACAGATGGACGGAATCATCGACGTGGCAGCCCAGGTCGAAGATCAGGTCCTCGCGGACGATGCCCATCAGGTCGTTGCGGACCATCCGGACATAATCATCGGGGCTGTTGTCGCCAATGTAGGTGTTGATGGCGGACAGGCCCTGGGCCACGGCGCCGGAACGCTCCATGGCGGCCTTGTCGCAGAGCAGAACGCTCATGTCATCGGTCATCCACTTCTTGACCTCGAAAGCGGAACCGCAGGCGGCCATGCCCCCGCCCACGATCAACAGATCAACTTCGCGCTCCTCGACTTCCGGATCCCTAACGGCCTTGAGCTCGCCCTTCGGTTTGTTCGGTAATGCCATTCGTCAACCTCCTTATGGATAGCGCCCGATCTCATCGGACGCACAATTTTAATGAAAAGTCACCGTCACGGTTGCAATCGGCTACAATCTTAAACAGTCGCGGCGGGTTTTGCCACGCTGTAGCCGTCGGCTTCCTCGGTGCTCAACAGATCGCTGTCGAGATCCTTGCCCTTCAGATCGGTATAGGCGTTGGCCGCGCCCTCAGCAGTGGTCCGGATGGGGAACTTGAACCGCTTGATGGTGCCGTTGCGGAACTTACACGTCCACATGACATCCTCGGTACCCATCATCGGCATGATGCTGCTTCCCAGCGGCACGAAGTCCGCGTAGCCCCGCACTTCGACGGCCTGGGTCGGGCAGATCTTGACACAGGAAAAGCACTCCCAGCACTGATCCGGTTCCTGATTGTAAGCCTTCATGGAGTTGGGATCCAACACCATCAGGTCGTTGGGGCAGATGTACATACACGCCGTCTTGTCACCGCCCTTGCAGCCATCACATTTTTCATTGATTACGAAACTTGGCATTTACACTCCTCCTCTGTTATTTACGATTGAACACATCACGCCATTGAATTGCCATTGGCCTGTCGCTCTCCTGTTTACACCTCCCTTCCTTTTCAAACGGTCGAATCGGCTCCGACCGGCCCGAATCGTTATAAACCCTGTATCCATCCGCCCGTCATCCGGGCGATGATCCACCAACTTACTGATATCTTAACTGATATTCTTACATTACCTAAAATAAACCAGAAAGGAGATATACCATTGGCAATTTACCGTTGTCAAGCACTTTCTGACGGTTCCGTACAGAAGCCGGCAATGGAAAAATATCTCTAAAATCAACCCATTTCTGAAATGGTCGGCCACCACCCCCCGGGGATTGCCTCCCGGCGCCGGTTTTGATAGACCGGTTTCCGAGGCGAGCGTTGGTTCCCGCCATCCGCCCGCCGTGCCGACATACCCTTTACCGGCCGGTTCGATCCCGGCCCCGAGAAAGGCCCCATGCCATGGACCCAGAAATGACCCCGATCCGGCCGGGAGAGTCATTCCGATTTGACTGCTCCCCCCGGGTCCCCTGTTTTAACGACTGCTGCCGGGACCTGAACCAGTTTTTAACGCCCTATGACGTGCTCCGGCTGAAGACCCACCTTGGCCTCCGGTCGGCCGACTTTCTGAGCCGGTACGCGGTCGTCCACGCCGGCCCCCAGACGGGGCTTCCGGTGGCCTCCTTCCGGACCGATCCCGATGCCGGCCACCCCTGCCCGTTCGTCAGTCCGGAGGGTTGCCGGGTTTACCCGGCCCGGCCTGGCGCCTGCCGGACCTATCCCCTGGCCCGGCTCGTCTCCCGGGACCGGACCACCGGGGACCTCACCGAGACCTACGCGGTTCTCCGGGAACCCCACTGCCGAGGGTTTGAAACCGACCGGTCCCAGACACTCGACGAGTGGATCGAGGGTCAGGGGATCGCCCCCTACAACGAGATGAACGACCGGCTCATGGAGGTCATCGCGATCAAGAACCGCTGTTGGCCCGGCCCGCTCGACCCCCGGACCGCCGACCGGGTCCGCCGGGCGTTTTACGACATCGACGGCTTCCGGGAGTCCCTGACCGACGGCGGCATCCTGACGGACTTTGACATCGACCCGGACCGCCGGGACCGGGCTCTGGAAGACGACCTCGAGCTCCTCCGCCTGGCCACCGACTGGGTTCGGGATCTCCTGCTGAAGGGGGCTTGAGCCGCGCCATGAGACTTTCCGGAAAAACGGCGCTGGTCCTCGGCGCCATCAAGGGGATTGGCAAGGGAATCGGGCTGGACCTGGCCCGCCATGGGGTCCGGGTGGCCCTCACCTATTACGACTGGGAGGAAGAGCTCCCCCGGATGGAGGCCGATTTTGCCGAAATCGGCGCCCACCCGGCGATCTTCCGGGCCGATCTCCGAAATGCGGCGGCCGTTGAAGAGATGGTCCCGGCGGCCATCGACCGGCTCGGCCGCCTCGACATCCTGATCAACAATATCGAGCGGGGGGGATGGCCGGTGGTCCACGGGCCTTACGTCCCGGAGCAGTGGGACCTCGAGATGGCCACGACCCTCCGGGCCAAGCGGTGGGTATTCGAGGCGGCTCTCCCTCACCTGAAGGCCAGCGGCGACGGGGCGGTGGTCACCCTCTCGTCCATCGCCGGGCTGGTGGGCCGGTCCGGACCGGCCGGGGTCATCTTCAACGACGGTTACGCCGCCGCCAACCGGGGAATCTCGATGCTCACCGAAACCTGGGCCCGGATGGGGGCCCCCGAGGTCCGGGTCAACGAGGTCATGCTCGGGATCATGGAAACCCGCCACGCTCACGGCACCCGGGGATGGGGTCTGCTCAGCGACGCCCAGAAAGCGGCCATCCGGGACCACACGCTCCTCGGCCGGATCGGCACGGTGGACGACGTCGTCCGGGCCGTCCGGTTTCTCCTCACTGACGCCCCGTTCATGACCGGAACCGTCATCCGGCTCGACGGGGGTTACGTCCTGGGCGGCGACCGGACCGGGCCGATGCCCCCGGGGGTCGTATAAAGGATGAGCGGCTCCCCATTTCACCCCTTGGGCCGGAACCGGCCGGGGCGGATGCCGAAGGCGAAATAGCCGATCCATTCCATCCCGAACCGCAGGAGAGCCACGTCATCGATCCGAAGCCGCTTTTTGATGTCGGGCTTGACCTTGTGCCGCTTTAAAAAGGATGATCCGAAGACGAAATCCCGGAACGGGTCCAGGTTGTAGGCCGCCATGAAGGCCATCTTCGCGCCCCGGCCCTCGGGACCATCGGCCCCCCAGGGATTGTCCTGGAACCGGGCCTTCAGCCGGCCCCACGCATGCATCATCTCCTGGTAGGGCGCGGCCCCCTGGTCGGCGATCCAGTCGGCCACGGTCAGCTCATCAGGGGCGGTCTCCCCCTCGCAGAATTCGGGGGGGCGGAGAAAGTGAACCGGCGTCAGAGTGTCGGACGCGGCATCGTAATAGGCCCCGTGCTCCATGGGAAAGGCCCGGCAGGTCCCGGGCCGGTCCGGGTAAACCGTGCAGCCGGCGTCGGTCAGAAACGGACAGGTGGCCTCGGCATCGTCCGCCATCCGGAGCAGGACCTCGGGGAAGTGGAGTCCCGGCCGGAGGACCACATCGACGTAGCGGTCCAGAAACCGGTCCGAGTCCAGCCCCAGGCGGGTTTTCAGCCGGACCACGTCGTAGGGGTCGAGAAAAAGGTTGAGGTTCCGGCAGCACCGGTTGAAGCAGCCCAGGCCCGAATGGCACCGGAACCGGAAAACCTCCCCCGGCTCGATCCGGCGTCCGGGGAGAGTGGAGAGGGCCTCGCCGCCTTCGATGATCTTCACTGGCTCACCTCCGCCGGCTCCGTCTGGAGGGTTTGAATGATTTCGGCAACGGTCAGCCGGGGGCGGCTCGACAGCCCCAACTCGGCCCGGAGCTCGCCTTCCAGCCGGGCCAGCTCCCGATAAAACGGGGTCCGGTCCAGGCCCCCCAGATCCCGGCCCCCGACCGTCTCCTCAAATTGGTCACACCCCGGCCCCGTCACCACCCGGCCGTCGGGCCGCCGGGTCTCATGGGCCACCCCGTGGAGCCGGCAGATCATGGGACGATGGGCATAAATCCGGCACCGGACCCCGTCGTTGGCCGGACAGAGCTCCCCCGGCACGGACCCGGCGGCCCGTCGGCCGACCTCGGCCCGAACGTCGTCGGACAAACCCCGGAATCCCTCCCCAATATAAAGGTATTCGGCAACGGTGTGGTGGTAGAACCGGCTCCGGCAGCAATTATCGTCACACCCCCGGCAGAAAAAGCCGTACCGCCCGGCCACCGCCGCGTAGGCCCGGTCCATTTCATCGTAAAGGCGAGCAAGCCGCGCCAGAAAGGGGGCGGCCCGGTCGGCCGACCGCTCAATCACTTCCTCTACTCTGATGCCTTCCATTCCAGCCATCTTCCTTTTGCAATGCTGCTTTATGGTCCATAGCCTCAATTTGAACCGGGTTTAAGCAGATTTCATGCACGGGGGTGATCGCGGTACCCCGTTCATGAGGGTTTATC
>CAZWGY010000096.1:0-12414 GCA_964633575.1 uncultured Desulfobacteraceae bacterium | reverse complement strand
AAGGCAAAAAAATCGGCTGGCGGGACGGACTCTGGGCCGTCTGGTGCATTTTCAAATACAATTTGAAAAACCGGTGAAAAGGAAGGGCGCAGGGTTTACTCGGCGGATGGCTTCTTTTGGTCCATAAGCCGGGCGATGGTGGCCACCACTTCCTTGCCGAAGGGTTTGGGGATGATCCCGTCGCAGCCGGCCGACTGACATCGTTTTCTGGTGTTGCCGTCATCGCAGGCCGTCAGCGCGACGATGGTACCGGTGTAGCCGAGTCCCCGGAGCGCGGTCACCGCGTCGGGACCGTCGAGCTCCGGCATGTGGGTGTCCATGAGGACCAAGTCGGGCTCCAGGGCAAACGCCTCCTTCACGCCGACCCGGCCGTTTTCAGCCCGACGAATTTCATAAGGCGCGTTTTGGAGCCGTTTCCGGAGGACTTTTTCAATAAAGGGATCGTCGTCCACGAGCAGGATTGTCTTCATGGATCAGAACACCATCTCGAAATCGAAGCCGTTTTCCCCCAGTTGCCGGCCGGCGGCGTCGGTCAGGGTAACCGTGAGCCGATAGGCTCCCTCGTCCAGCCCGTCGAGCCTCAAAGCCAGCGCCTTTCGAGCGGAGTCTGGCCAGATGGTCAGCTCGGTGGAGCGGCTCAGGACGGTGGCGCCCTCTTCGGCGGTGATAACGGCGTAATCGAGGCGGGCGGCGTCAAATCGATCTGGGCGGTCATTGACGGTCCAGAGGGTTACGGTCACCGGTTCGCCCGCCGTCCAGACCGTCCGGTCCCATTCAATGAGCGGCAGCACCGGTTGATAAGCGGTCTTGAGGGCCGCGTATCCCGGCAGGGGGCGTCGCGAGGCATCAACGATCCCCCACGCGGTCATGGGGGGCGGGAGGATAAAGCCGTATTGGAAGATCCCGGTTACCGGATTGAACCGGGCCAGGCGAAGCCGCTCGCCGGCAAAACCGATCAGCCGGGCCGAGTACCGCCGAGTGCGTCGGGCCAGGTCCTTTGGCCCCGATCCAGGCGCGATCCCGGCCACCTCCACCGCCTCATGCCGGGTCAAGCCCAGAACTTCCAATTGGTCCCAATCCGGCCCATCCGCCGGCCATTGCCCGGCCGGAGCGCCGGCGTCCCCGGGCGGGACCGGGGCCCCGAAGGCGGTGATCAGATGGGGCGGGTCGGCGTCGGCATACCGGAGATAGGTATCGGAAAACCAGCCCCACCCCGGACGGGTCGCCGGATCGGGCCGGTGAACGTAGCGGCTTCCATCCGCCTCGGCCAGGGCGCGGGCAACACCGGCGTAAAGGGCCTGATTTTCCGGAAGGGCCTCGCCCGGCGACGGCCCATCGCCCCCCGCTGCCCAGGCGATGATGGCGGGATGATCCCGGAGCGTCTCGACCATGGCCCGGCTTTGACTGACGGCTTCCCTCTGGAAATCACGGTCCGCCGGACGTTGCCGGGTGATCGGCGGGTCCTGCCAGACCATGAGGCCTTCCGCGTCGCAGATCCGGTAAAATACCGGCCGGGGCGGATGGCCGGATACCCGGACGGTGTTGATATTCGCCCCCTTCATCAGCTCGATGTCACGCCGGTAGTCGGCCTCGGTCATCCCGGCCGGCCATTGGGACCCGCCGTAAACGGTGCCCCGCAAAAAGATCCGCCGGCCGTTGATCCGGAATCCGGCGGTCCGGGGGTCCCATTGGAGCGACCGAAATCCGACCGTCGTCCCGGCCGTGTCCAGGGGCCGCCCTTTCCGGAGAACCGTGACCGCCACCCGATAGAGCGGCGCATTCCCGGCGTCCCAGGGCCACCAGAGCCGGACCCGTTCCGCGGCCAGCACCAGACTGGTGGTCGATTTGCCGGGCGGGACCGTCACGGCCCGGTCGGCCACGGCCCGGCCGCCGGCGTCGGCCTCATCACCCAGCGGTACCAGCGTCGCCCGGAAGGTGAGCCCGGTTTCCTCGTCGAGCCCGGAATCGAGTGTCAGAGCCACCTCGCACCGTCCCCCGCCGCCGTCCGGGAGGGCTTCCGGGGTCACCCGGAGCGTCTCGATGGCCACCGCCTCGGATATTCCGAGGTGGACCGGTCCGGTGATGCCGCCGGGGTTATGGGGCGGGGATTGGCCGGTCGCCGTAATCCCGCTCCGGATCAGGTCCCGGCTGTCCAGAGGGCTTTCCACCCGGACCGCCACGAGGTTGTCGCCCGCCCGGAGCAAACCGGTCACGTCGAATTCGAAGGGCGCCAGAAAGCCGGTGTGATGACCCAGGTAGGTGCCGTTGACCCAGACATCGGCGGCGTAGTTGACCCGCTGGAAAACCAGCCGGAGCCGATAACCGGCCAGCTCCGCGGGCAGGGGAAATCTCCGTCGATACCAGAGTGAGGTCACATCCTCCATGCCCTCACGCTCCCAATGACCGGGGACCCGGATTTGAGGCCATCCGGAATCATCGATGTCTGGCGAAAAGCGATCAGCGGGGGTCAGTCGGGCGGGATGGACTTTCCATGGACCATTTAAGTCAATCCGCCGGCCGGCGACCGGAGGGGATGATTTCGGCGCGGTCAGGATCGGCGCGCAGCCGGCCCCGACGGTCAAAAGAAGGATCAACAGCAGGGCCCCGGCGCGTCGGCCCGCCGGGCGGGAGCGGGCGGCGGAGCCGTCAGTCTTCATGGGACTCGCTTTCTTCGTCCTGGCGGCGGGCCCCTTCCATCAGGAGCCACATGAAGTTACCCAGGGCCGGGGCGGCTTCCTGGGCTTCCGTCAGGACCGGCGAGAACTTGAACCGGCCTTCCTTTTCCTTGAGAATCATGTAAAAGGCCGTCTTGTCGGTATGCTCCCCGTAGCTCGCCCCGATGAGCTCCCCTTCCCGGAAGATCACCTCGGCGTCTCCCGTGGAAAGCTGGATGGAGAGGACCCCGCTTTTCTGGTTGACGTTGAGGGCCTGGAAGAGCTCCGAGGGCGACATCTCCGAAAGATGTCCCACCATCCCGGTGGAAAAATCCTGGGACCGCTCGACGTTGGCTCGAGCCAGCCGTCGGGCCAAAAGCCGGGCGAAGTACATCTGGAGAGAGGGAAACTTGTTCAGGACCCGGCGGAAATCCCGGCTGTCGAGGTAGAGGACCGTGGCCGGGTCGGTCACCTTGACCGTCGCGCCTACCGGGTCGCCGCTCAGGAGGGACATCTCCCCGAAGACCTCGCCCTTTTCCAGAAACGCCATGTGAATCCCGTCGCCGCCGAGGACCTCCACCCGGCCCGAAAGGATGATAAAGAGGTTCCGACCCCGTTCCCCCTTTTCGATGACGATCTCTCCCGGCACGTACTTTTTGACTTTGAGCAAGGGGACCAGCTCGTTGATGTGCCGTTCGTCGAGGGTTCCGAAAAAGGAGAAGTTGGTGAGCAGGCTGGAGATGGCATCGACGTTGTCGGCCCCCTTTTCCCCCGGCGGGGGGGCGTCCGCCTCTTTGGCGTATTCCACCCGGATTTCTCCGGTGCAGCCGGAGCAGTTGAATGCGCCGGTCGGATCGGTCATGGGCGATGCTCCGGTTTCGATGTCGAGCATGGCCTCGCAGATGTCCATGACCAGGATCAGGCAGGCGGCTTTGCCATAGGGGAGATGGAGGGCGACCGCCTGGGACAGATGCAACTCGTCTCCCTGCTCGTAGAGCGGGCAATCCCGGTCTCTGATGATCCGGAAAACGACGTCGGGAAAATCCATGGCATCTCCTTGGCTGCCGCCGCGCTGTCAAGTGCCCATCCATAAAATGGCCAATTTGCCCGATATCCGCGTTGCGCTCAAAATTTTATCCTTGAAATATCAGACAAAAGCCCGTGGTAAAATTTTTCTCGCGCCTCCACCTGGACCAAATTTTCCGATTTCCGGACGGACACTATCAGGTATCAAGAGCCGCCGGGGCTCACGACGGGCCCTAGCGGATCATCAATCCATCTTTTCGAAAAATTCTTTTTCGGCCTCGCACTTGGGGCAAACCCAGTCATCCGGCAGGTCCTCGAAAGCGGTTCCAGGAGGAATGTTGTTTTCAGGGTCTCCTTCCATGGGATCGTAAACATACCCACAAGGGCATTCGTACTTGGACATGATGCGGCTCCTTTCGTTGGCGTGGTCTGAAGCATCGTTTGGCACACGGGGCAAACACGGGCATTTCGTTCGGACCCGGAAATGGCCCTTGCCATTGGTCACGCTTATTTCTACCAGACTTTTTCCGTCGGTGAAAGCCAAAAACGCTTGCGGTTGACAACGACGGCGCTTGTTTTTTGGCGATGGTCTGATACAATTCTCCCGACGGATCGGGACCCCGCATGAAAGGAGAGGATTCGACCATGGCAGACATGATCCCGAATTTGGAAAGCTATTTCAGGGAGCGAGTGCCCGAAGGCGACGAGATACTGAAGCGGTTGGAAAAAGACGCCGCGGCCGAAGGGACCCCCATCGTCGGTCCGACGGTGGGCGAGTTGCTCTTTATTCTGGCCCGGGTCACCGGGGCTGAGCGGATTCTGGAGCTGGGCACGGCCACCGGTTATTCCGCCATCCATCTGGCTCGAGGCGCCGAACCGACTGGGGGGACGGTCACCACGGTGGAGTCAAACCCGGAGATGGCCGCCCGGGCGAGGCAAGCCCTTGGGTCCGCTGGATTGAGCGACCGGGTGACGGTCGTCGAGGGGTCGGCCGAATCGGTCCTGCCCACGTTGTCGCCCCCTTTCGACCTTGTTTTTCTGGATATCGACAAGGAAGGCTATCTCCCGGCGCTCGCCCATTGTACGCCCCTGACCCGCCCGGGCGGTCTCCTGGTCGCCGACAACGTGGGATTCGCCGCCGCTGATCCGTTCAACCGGGCGATATTCGAGCGGCCCGAATGGCGGGCCGTCTCGCTGCTCACCCTGCTGCCACGTCACTCTCCGGATTGGGACGGGCTCTGCCTGGCCGCCCGGTGCTGAAAGCCGTTCGGCCGACGCGCATTCATTATTTCGAACCGAATGGAGGATCAAGATTATGGGGTTTCCCTTCTCGCTTGGGCGACATCATATCCATGAGACCGTTCTCGACAAAGTCAAGGCACTCCAGGGATCCATTGATGCGGGAGATTATGACGCCCGGATCGACACCGACGGGGTTCAGGGGGATGCCGAGGCCCTTCTGACCCGGATCAACGCCATTGTCTCCCGGATGGCCGGGAGAATCGACCTTTACGAGGCCATTCTGGACGCCCTGCCCTTTCCGCTGTCGGTCACCGATCCGGAGATGCGCTGGACGTTTATCAACAATGCCTCCGAGTCGGTAACCGGCCTGAAGCGGGATGAGGTCCTGGGCAAGCCCTGCCACAACTGGAACGCGGACATTTGCCGGACCGACCGGTGCGGGATCGCCATGCTCAGGGCCGGCCACCCGACCTCCTATTTTACTCAGCCCGGCGTGGACAGGGACTTCCAGGTGGACGCGGCCTACCTCCACGACCGGAACGGGCGCAACATCGGTCACATCGAGGTGGTCCAGGACATCACCCAGCAGAACCGGATGAAGACCGAGGCCGAGGAGCGGGCTTTCTGGTACGAGTCGATGCTCGACGCCATCCCCTTCCCCATTTCGGTCACCGACATGGACATGCGCTGGACCTTCATCAACGCGGCCAGCGAGGGGGTGACCGGTTTGAAACGATCGGACATCCTGGGCAAGCCCTGCCACAACTGGAACGCCGACATCTGCCGGACCGACCGGTGCGGGATCGCCATGCTCCGGTCCGGTAAACCCACATCCTATTTCACCCAGCCCGGTCTCGACCGGGATTTTCAGGTGGACGCGGCGTATCTCAACGACCGGGAGGGCAACCGGGTCGGCCACATCGAGGTGGTCCAGGACATCACTCAACAGAACCGGATGAAAACCGAAGCCGAGGACCGGGCTTTCTGGTACGAGTCCATCCTCGACGCCGTCCCCTTTCCGGTATCCGTCACCGACATGGACATGAATTGGACCTTTTTCAACAAGGCCACCGAGAACCTCACCGGCCTGAAGCGCGATGAGGTTATGGGCAAGCCGTGTCACAACTGGAACGCGGACATCTGCCGGACGGAGAAATGCGGGATCATGATGCTCCGGAAAGGGACGCCCACTTCTTATTTCAAGCAGCCCGGCGTGGATAAGACCTTCCAGGTGGACGTGGCCCACCTGAAAAACCGGGAATCGGTCAACATCGGTCACATCGAGGTCATCCAGGATATCACCGCCACCGTCACCCTCCAGGAGTATCTCCAGAAGGAGATCGACCGGCTGGCCGAGAACCTGAACAAGCTGGCCGAGGGGAGCCTCGCCTTCGATACGGCCCTCCGGCCCACCAACGAGGACACCGAGGCGGCCGGCCGGTTGATCGGAAAGATCAACTCGAGCCTGGAGACCGCCGGCAACGCGGTCCGGCTGTTGATCGAGGACGCCAACGGGCTCGTGGAAGCCGCCGTCAACGGCCGGCTGGAGACCCGGGCCGACCACCAGAGGCACCGGGGCGAATATCGCCGGATCATCGAGGGGTTCAACCAGACCCTGGACGCCGTGATCCTTCCGCTCCAGGTGGCGGCCGACTACATCGCCAAAATCAGCCGGGGGGAGATCCCGGCGGTCATCGAACGCGAATACAAGGGTGACTTCAACGAGATCAAGCAGAACCTGAATCTCCTCGTCCATGCCTCCGCCAACATCGTCCGGCTGGCCGGCCGGATCGAGGACGGGGACCTGACCGTCACCATCGAAAAGCGCTCCGAGGCGGACGAGCTGATGCAGACCCTTCAAACCATGGTTAAAAAGCTCTCCGGCATGACCACTTCCATTCAGATGGCCGCTGAACAGGTAACCATGGGGAGCTCTCAGATCAGCGACAGCGCTCAGCAACTGGCCGAAGGAGCCTCCCAGCAGTCCTCGACCATCCAGCAGGTCTCGTCGGCCATGGACCAGTTGAGCTCCGCCGTGGCCCAGAACGCGGACAACGCCCGGCAGACCGAGAGCATCGCCAAAAAGGCCGCGGCGGACGCGGTGGAAGGCGGGCAATCGGTGAAACAGACCGTTGATGCCATGAAGACCATCTCCAGCAAGATCAACATCGTCGAAGAGATCGCCCGCCAGACCGACCTTTTGGCGCTCAACGCCGCCATCGAGGCGGCCCGGGCCGGGGAGCACGGCAGGGGGTTCGCGGTGGTCGCCGCCGAGGTCCGGAAGCTCTCCGAACGCAGCCGGAGCGCCTCCCGGCAGATCCTCGACCTCTCCGGCTCGAGCGTCAAAATCGCCGAGGATGCCGGCGGCCGGATCAACGAGGTCGTGGAGGCGGTCCAGAAGACCTCGGACCTGGTCATGGAGATCAGCGCCGCCAGCACCCAGCAGTCCGACGGCATCCAGCAGATCAACGAGGCGGTGGCCCAACTGGAGACCGTAATCCAGCAGAACGCGGCGGCCACCGAGGAGCTGGCCTCCACCAGCCAGGAGCTCGACGCCCAGGCCAACTCCCTCATCCAGGCGGTTGGCTATTTCACCGTGAATGACGAGCGCCCCGAAACGGCTCGACGACCGCCCGAACGGCCGTATCCCCGGGGCCGGCGGCCCGGCGCGGCGGATAGATCCGGCGGGACGGATGATGACACCGGGTTGACCCTGGACATGGGACATGGTGACGAACGAGGTTTCAAGCCGTATGATTGACACCGGCGCCGAAAACGCCATAAAGTTCGTTTTGAACCAACGGCCCCCAGGGTTGACCCATTTTTCAATCCCCAAGGCAGCTCATGAATGGCTTTCACTCCAAATCGTTTAGCATTGTCGTTGAACGGCCGGACCCCGGTCAGATCCAGAAGGAACGCTTTCCGCTCCGGTACGGCACCTACTCGGAGATTCGGACGGCCGACCACGAATTCCGATTCAATTTAAACGGGGAGATCAAGTTCATCCGGGGGCTTGACCCCACCTGGCCCCATCCGGCGGAACAGCTCAAGCGGACCGATGGCAACGACTGGGTCTATTACTCGGTGGGCGACGACAGCAGTGACCGGGGCCTGATTTCCTGGATGGGGGAGTATTATCTGCCCTGCCTCCCCTACCCCAGCAACGCCGTCTGGGAGATCGATTACCGCTCGAATCCCCGGATCATGACCGCGTTCGCCGCCTGGTCCCAGTTGTACGCGGATCTCCACGGGGTCCAACAGAACCGGTTTCAGGCACGGGAACGGGACCTGATACAACGGATTCTCGTCCATCACGACGGAGTGCTTTTCGACCGGACCAGACAACTGACCGGGATTATCGGCGGCCGGGCGTCGGTCCTGCCGCCGGACACCCGGCACGTCGATTACGAGGTGATCCCGCTGTTTATCGCCGACGGATGCCGGTACCGATGCCGGTTCTGCTGCGTCAAATCGGATCAATCCTTTCGGGTTCGCAACCTTTCGGATATCCGGGAGCAGGTCCGCCGGCTCAGGGGCTTTTACGGCCGGAACCTGGCCAATTACCAGGCTCTGTTTCTGGGAAACCACGATGCCCTGGCCGCCGGCGAGTCGGCCATTCTGACCGCCGTCACCGAAGCCGGCGAGGCCATTGACTTCAGCGGCCCGGCGGCAAGGGAGCCCTTCCTGTTCATGTTCGGCAGCGTGGACGCCTTTCTCGAAGCCGGTCCCCAACTGTTCGACAAGCTCAACGACACGCCGTTTTACACTTACATCAACATTGGCCTGGAATCCGTGGACGGTCCGACCTTGAAGGCCATTGGCAAGCCGGTGGATGTAATCCGGGTCCGGGAGGCGTTCCTGAAAATGCTCGAAATCAATCTCAGCCATCCCAACCTGGAGATCACCGGGAATTTCTTGATCGGACAAACCCTTTCCGCCGACCATGACCAGGCCCTGGCCGAGCTCCTCGGCGACGCGCCGGTTCTCCCCCAGGATAAGGGGACGGTGTACCTCTCGCCTCTGAAAGACAGCCCCAAAAAGCGGGAACTGCTCCCCCGGTTTTTTGAAATCCAGGCACGGAGCCGACTGCCCGTTTTCGTCTATTTGATCCAGCGTCTTTAGTCTGGACGAGCTTTCGCCGACGAGCCAGGCCCACGCAAAGGCCATGACGGTCTCTTCGGCCTGGTCGAAAGAATATAAGATGACGGACGACCCGGAGACCCTGAAAACCCAAAACGACGAGCTCGAAGTTCGGATAGCGGAGCTTGAATCCCAGGTGACGGACCTCCAGGCCCGTGAAGCCCACTTCCGGACCATTGCCGACTTCACCCATGACTGGGAGTATTGGCTCGGCCCGGACAAGACATTCCTGTACATGTCCCCCTCATGCGAGCGGATCACCGGCTATCCGCCGGCGGCATTCATGGATGATCCGGCCCTTTTCAAGCGGATGGTTCATCCCGAGGACCGGAACCGGCTGATCCTGAGCCTGGACGGGCCGCTCTCTTGTGGCGAGTCGCCGCCCATTGACTTCCGGATATTCACCGCCGCCGGGGAGCTCCGCTGGATATCCAATACCTGTCGTCCGGTATTCGACCCGGACGGCCGGTTTATGGGGCGGCGGGGCAGCAACCGGGACATCACCGGCCGGGTTCTGGCCGAAAGCTCCCTGCGGATGAGCGAGGCCCGGTATCAGGCCATGTTCGACGGCATCACAAGCTGCGTGGCGGTTTACGAGCCATCGGCGGACGGGATGGATTTCACCTTCAAGGACTTCAACCGGGCCGCCGAGAAATCCGGCAATCTGAGCCGGGATGAGGTCCTGGGCAAATCGATTCAGGCGGTATTCCCGGCGGTGGCCGAGCTGGGGCTTCTGGACGTGTTTCGCCGGGTCCATCGGACCGGCCTGTCGGAACGGCTTCCCATGTCCCATTACCGGGACCACCGGATCGATCTCTGGGTGGAAAACTACGTTTACAAGCTGCCCACCGGCGAGCTGGTGGCCGTTTACGACGACCTGACCGACGAAAAGCGGTCCGAGACCGAGCTGCGGCGGTCCGAGGAACGGCTGGAGCTGGCGCTTGAGGCCACCAGCGACGGAATCTGGGATTGGGACATCCCGACCGGAAATACCTATTTCAGCCCCCGGTATTTCACCATGCTCGGATACGAGCCGAATGAGCTGCCCTCACATTTCAGCACCTGGGAGAAGCTCGTTCACCCCGAAGACGGCGAAAAGGCCAAAAAGATCGTCTTCGACCACATCGAGCGGGGCGAACCTTATGAAATCGAGGTCCGGCTCCGGAACAAGGCCGGCGGATGGCAGTGGGTCCTGGGCCGGGGCAAGGTCATGGAGCGTGATGCCGACGGCAAGCCCCGGCGGATGGTAGGGACCCACGTGGACATCCACGAGCGGAAGATGATCGAGGAACGGCTCGTCCTGCGGATGGAAGAGCTCGAGGCTTTAAACGCCGCCAGCCATGCCGCCGCCCTCAATATCTCCCTGGACCACGTGGTCGATGCCGCCCTGAGCCGGATCAAGGAGACCCTCGCCCCTGATCTGGTCATCCTCTACCAGCTTGAGGGGGATACTCTGAAGCTTCTCGGGCTGCGAAGCGACATCCCTGATTTTGAAGGGTTTATTAAAACCCGCCACCGGGTCGGGGAGTGTCTCTGCGGCCGGGCAGCGGCCGACCATGCCCCGCTTTTCTCCTCAAATATCCAGGAAGACGCCCGGTGTATCCGTTCGGAATGCCGGCTCGTCGGCATCAGGGCGTTTGCCGGCCTGCCCATGGTCAGCCGGGGAACGGTCATCGGCGTCCTGGGGTTGGGATCGCGTCGTGAGCGCGACTTTTCCAAGCGGGCCGGATTTCTGAAATCCCTGGCCGCCCTGATCGCCACGGGCATGGCCAATGCCTCTCTCCACCAGCGGGTCCAGGCCCACGCCGACGAGCTGGAAAGCCTGGTGGCAAAACGCACCGCCGAGCTGAAAAAGTTCCAGAACGCGGTGGTTCACTCCCACGCTTCCATTGTCATCACCGACCCCGACGGCACCATCGAATACGTGAACCCGTTTTTCACCCGGCTCACGGGCTACACTCCCGACGAGGCCCGGGGCCAGAATCCGAGGATTCTCAAATCCGGTCATCACGATCCGGCCTTTTACCAGGAAATGTGGGGAACCCTCCTCTCCCAGGAATCCTGGCGCGGCGAGATCCTCAACAGGAAAAAGGACGGCTCACTCTACTGGGAGGACGCCTCCATCTCCCCGCTTCTGGACGAATCCGGCCGGACGGTAAATTACGTGGCCGTCAAAGAGGACATCACCGAAAAAAAGCGGGCCGAAAAGGCATTGAAGGAATCGGAGCGCCGCTACAAAACGGTTTTCAACGCCAGTCGTGACGGGATTTTCATCGCCGATATCGAGACGGAGCAGTTCCGCTACGTCAATGAATCGGGCTGCCGGCTCATGGGATACACCCTGGCGGAACTGCTGACGCGATCCGTCGCCGACATCCACCCCGAATCCGATCTGCCATGGGTTCGGGAGCAGTTTGATTGCCAGGCCCGAGGCGAGATCGATCTGGTTCCGGAGCTGCCCTGCAAACGGAAGGACGGGAGCGTCTTTTATTGCGACATCACCGGCGCTCCGGTGACCATCGACGGCCGTCCCTGTCTGATGGGCTTTTTCCGGGACGTAACCGAGCGGATCGAGGCCGCCGAGCTGAGAGACGACGTGGACCGGATCATGCGACATGACCTCAAGTCGCCCTTGAACGGGATCATCGGGCTGCCGGAGCTGCTGTTGATGGACGACAACCTCACCGAGGATCAGCGGGCGAGCCTCCAGATGATCCGGGATTCCGGCCGGAAAATGTTGGACATGATCAACCTCTCGCTGACCATCTACCAGATCGAAAGCAGCACCTATGAGTACACCCCGGCGACCTTCGACCTGATCCATGCCATCCGCCAGGTCATGGCGGACAACGGAACCGCGGTCCGGGCCAGGCGGGTCGATCTCCACCTGTCCATCCACGGGAACGGGGGCCAGGAGCCGACCCGGATTCTGGTCAACGGGGAGGAGCTGCTGGCCTTTTCCATTTTTTCGAACCTGATCATCAACGCGGTGGAAGCCTCACCCCGGGGCGAAGCGGTGGAAATCGACATTTGGCGGTCGGATGCCGTCGTCGTATCCATCTGGAACCTGGGGGCGGTCCCATCCGCCATCCGGGACCAGTTTTTCGACAAATACGTGACCAGCGGAAAGAAAAAGGGAACGGGGCTGGGGACCTACAGCGCCCGGCTCCTGTCCGAAGTTCAGGGCTGGACCATCTCCATGGAGACCGACGAGGAGCGGGGAACCACCGTATCGATCCGGATTCCGATCTAATACCGGCCGGCGCCATGAAAATCCAGAACCACGAATAACACGAATCACACTAATTTTAATTCTAATTTTTTTTCGTGTTTTTCGTGTGTTTCGTGGTTT
>CAZWGY010000095.1:0-12477 GCA_964633575.1 uncultured Desulfobacteraceae bacterium | reverse complement strand
CTGATCCGCCCTTCAGCGCCGGAGATCCCCGAACCCGATGCAGCCCGTCATCCGGGCGTGTTTCCGGGAGCCGGGATAGTCCCGGCAGATCTCGGGCTTGACGTCGTGAATCCGGCAGAGCCATCGCTCCGCGCCGGAGCCCGGCACGGGGGTGAGCCACGGGCAGACCGGGGCGTACCGCCGGGTCCCCGGCTCCATCCATAAGGTGAAACCGGTGATCCGCTCCCCTTTTCGGACAACCCCCACCCGCTCCAGAATGTCGGTCCGGTCCAACGCGACCCACTGGTCGTAATCCGTTTCAGTCAGGGCGTCATGGTAGTCGAGCCGCCGGCAGCAGCGGCCGCACTGCCGGCAGACGAAGGTTTCCATCCCGGTCTCGATCCAGATTCCGGGCTCCCCCGTTTCAGGATCGCGGCCCGGTTGGGCCGGGGCTTCGAAGACCCGTCCGCACCAGTCCGCCAATGTTTCCGGATGCGGCGTGGCGGTTTCCAGAGCCCGGCAAAGCCGCTCCCCCAGAACCTGGGGGCTGACGGCGGCCGGGGGGAGGCCGTTGCCGCTTGCCAGGAGCAGGTCATCGCTTCGGGGCGTCCGGGCCACCAGGGCTTTCGGCCCGAGAAGCCGGGGCGCCAGCTCGATAAAGAGCTCGGTCTGGGGCGGATAGTGTTGGAAATCGATGCGGATGGCCGCCAGGGCCTCGGCTACGGTCAGAAAGATGCGGTCTGGATGGGTCATGTCGGCCTTTCCCGGGGTCCGGGGGAATTGCCCGATGGGCGCTCCGGCGCGGCGCCCGGCCGATCGCCATCCGACAATGGCCGGACCGGTCAGCCGGGCAAAAGCTCCCGGATTCGAGCGTAGTCGAAGTCCTCGGCCAGGCGCTCCAGATGATCGGCCAGGGGACGGTGATAGGTCCCGATGTCCCGGATGACCGCTTCCACCGCCGCCATCTCGGCTCGGCGGGTCGCGGCCTCCAATCGGCGGATCAGATCCTCGGGCACTTCGAGGAGCGCCTCGGAGAGAACGGGCGTCCCCTCGACGGCGGGGTAAGCGGGCGCCGACGTCTCGACGGCATCCCCATGGACGTATTCCAGCATGAGGCAGGTTTCGAGGATCGAGAGGACCGCCGCTTCCCCAAAGGGCTTGACCAGGAGATCATGGCAGCCGGCCGCCAGAATCCGATCCCGCTCCTCGGGAAGCCCGTTGACGGAGGTGGCCACGATAATGGGGGGATCATCCGCGGCCGATTCGGCCATCCCGGCGGCGATCTCGCACCCCCGGCCGCCGTCCATCTGGGCATCGATCCAGACGAGATGGGGGCGAAACGATCGGGCCATCTCCCGGACCTCATCGGCATCAGCCGCCTCCGCCACCTGAAATCCGAGGGGCTCGTGGTACCTGACCATCAGCCGGCGGCTTTCCGGATTCTCGTCGGCCACGAGAATCCGACGCCGGGGCGGATCGGCCACCAGGCCGATGACCCGCTTCCGGGGATAGCCGACGATCTCTTCGGGGACCGGGGCCGCAAACCGGATGTCGAACCGAATCCGGGTTCCCCGGCCGGAAGCCGGGGTCTCCACCCGGATCCGGCCTCCCATCATCCGGACGAATTCCCGGCAGAGGGGCAGGCCCAGACCGGTCCCGGACTGGGAGATCCGGCCGGCGCTCATCTGGACAAACGGCTCGAAAACCCCCGACATCTCTTCGGACGGAATGCCGGGGCCGGTGTCGATAACCGCGAAGACCAGGCCGTTGGGCCGGCTATCGGGTCCGGCGGTCACGGTGATCCTTCCCCCGTTGGACGGGGTGAATTTCACGGCGTTGTCCAACAGGTTGATGAGGACCTGGCGGAGGCGGCCCCGGTCGGTTCGGACATACCGGGGCAGATCAGGGGCCCGGTCCACCCGGAGAGAAAGCCCCTTGTCCTCGGCCCGGAGCCGGTAGATCTCCTCGACGCTGTCCAGAAGCGCCACCAGGTCGAAGCTTTTCTCCTGAAGCCGGACCGTGCCGGATTCGATCCGCGAGAAATCGAGGACATCGTTGATGAGGGCCAGGAGGTTTTCCCCGCTCCGGCTGATGATGGCCAGGTCCCGGGCCAGCTCCTTCGGGGCATGATGACCCAGAAGCTGGGACAGGCCGATGATAGCGTGGAGCGGGGTCCGCAACTCGTGGCTCATGTTGGCCAGGAACTCGCTTTTGGCCCGGTTGGCCGCCTCGGCCCGGCCGGCCAGATCCTCGCTCCGTTCGATGGCCTCCTCCAGCTCCCGGTTGGTCTCCTGAAGCTGGCGGGTCCGCTCGGCCACCCGGCGTTCGAGCTGAGCGTTGAGCCCGCGGATCTCGGATTCCCGCTTTTCGAGAGCCTCCTGATACCGGGTCAGATCGGCGCTCATCTGGTTGGCCAGCCCGGCCAGGGTCTTGAATTCCAGAAAGGAGAGGGCATCCGGATCCATGGGCCGGTTCCGGCGGACCACGTTCCGGAAAAAGGCGTTGAAGCTCTCCAGCTCCCGTTGGAGCCGGCGGGAAAGGACGTAGGCGGACAGGATAACCAGGCAGAAGAGCAGGAGAATCAGGCTCAGGCTCAGAATGATCTGCCGGTGGACGTTTTTCTTCAAAACCGTCCGGTGGGCCTCAATGGCCTTCTGGATGTCGTCGGCAAAGATCCCGGCGGTGACGATCCAGCCCCAGTCATAGACGGCCCGGGAGAAAAGAATCCGCTTCCGGGGCGGCTCCGGCCCGGCCGGCGGCCAGTGATAGGAGACGTAATCGCCTCCCGAGGTGAGGCCGGCCTGAAGAAGGTCCTGGATAAAGGCATGACCCTCGGCGTCCTCAAGCCCCAGGAGATTTTCTCCCACCGGGAAGTCGCCGCTGGGGTCGAGAAGCACCGTGCCGTCAAAGGAGAAAACCTGGATGACGGTCCCCTGGTCGAGGTGGGTTTGCTCCAGGCGCCGGCGCATGGAATCCTGGAGGCGCAGCTCCGAATCAACCAGATAGGCGCTGGTCCCGATCAGCCAGCCCATGGGTTGAAAGGGCGCCACGAAACCGATTTTGAGCAAGGGGATCTCCTCGCCGGGCCGATTCCAATAATAAGAGAAAAACTGTTCCCGGGACTCCGACTGACTGGCCTTGAGCACCTCGGCCAGCTTGGTTTTATCAGGCAGACCTAGCTCCGAAAGCGACTGGGATGGGAGATAAGGGTGCAGGACAATCCGGCCGGAAAGGTCCACGATCCAGTGGCCATCCCCTTCGTAGAGGAGCGGCCGGACGGCCTCGATGAGGAGCGCCCTGAGCCGGTCGGGGGGGATCCGGGCCTCGTAGGTGGAGTGGATGTGGCGGATGAGGGCGACGGCCCGATGAGTCCAGTCCCGCAAGTTATTCTTGAGTATCTCGCGGGTCCGGGACTTTTCGTGGTCGATGAGGGCCAGGGTCTGATGAACCCTGTTGGCGATGAGGGCCTTGCGATCCTTGATGTATTCCGATTCGTACCGGGCCGCCGCCCGCTCAAAGCCCCCGTATTGGGTTCTGATAAAGGCCCCCACCATGCAGAGGGTGAGGATGACGGCGATGGTTAGCGACACCCCGAAAAACTGCTGGGCGATACTTCTGTCCACGTCAAGGCCCTTTCCCGTCCTGGACGGGGATGGATCACTCCGGCAGGGTCAGTCGGTCGGTGATTTTCAAGACCTTCCGTTGACCGGCGTCCACCTCGGAGGCGATTCGGCGGATCTCGTCGTTGAGTGTCTCCGGAACGTTCTGGATCGGAAAACTGATATACCGGGCCCGGCCCTCGCCCCAGGTCACCGGATAATAACCGCTCCGCCGGCCGTTTAAAAAAGCGGTGATCGTTGCCGTCAGGGGCTGGACGTAATCGACGATGTCGGAACAGAGATAGTGGCCGGGCACGTAACCGGATTTCCGGGTGTAGGTGGTGGTAAAATAGACCTTCCGGGGCGCCTTCCGGACCGCCTCGAAGAGGCCGAAGTTCCCGAGGTTGACGCCGGACAGGAGCACGTCGCAGCCCCGGTCGATAAGGGCCTCGGCCACCAGCCGGGTTTTTAGCGGGTCGTTGAAATCGCCGGCGTAAAGGTAGTGGAGCCGGGCCTTGTCGTCGTGGGCCGAGATGGCCTGCCAGGCGGCGTTGATCTCGCCGTAGGTGAAAGGCAGCTCCAGCCCGCCGATGTAACCGATCCGCCCGGTCCGGGTAAGCCGGGCCGCCAAAGCCCCCAGGACGTAATAGCTTTTATGATAGGACCGCCCGCCGAGGACCATGACATTGGGCGGGATGGCGGACGGGGGCTCGTCCCCTTCGATGACGAAGACCGTCTCCGGATGGTCTCCGCACAGCGCCAGAACCCGATCGCTGTACTGCCCGCCATGGGTCCAGATCATCTTCGCCCCATCGGATTCGAGCCCCTCCACCGCCGTATCGATATCGGCCACCGCCACCCGCTGGCGATACCGGGTCCCGATACCGAGGTCCGCCTTGACCGTTTCAGCGGCGGCATGTCCGATGGCGTTGTAATCCCGGTCCTGGATCGAGCCGGGAAAGATCACCCCCAGGACCAGGCTATCAGTCGCGGCCGCGTCGGAACCGATGCCGAAGATTGCCAGTACCGCCCACATTATAACCCGCTTCATGACGTCTCCTCTACCGCTTGGGGTTCCCGGATTCAACGGAGGCTCCGGATCTCGGAGGGATCTTACCATATCCGGAGGGATAGCAGAAGCTCCGAAGAGGGCAAAGGGTGCGGGGATCGTCCGTCAATCTTTCTTGCGTTCATGGCGAGTCGTGATATAAGGCGGAACTATGATTCGGAAGGCGACCATTCACGATGTCCGATCGATTCACGCGCTCTTGCAGATCTACGGGAGCCAGGGGGAGCTGCTGCCCCGTCCCCTGACCCGGATTTACGACCACCTCCGGGATTTCACGGTCTGGGTGGACGAAGAGACGGATCAGGTGGTGGGGTGTTGCGCCCTTCAGTTCTGCTGGGATGACCTCGCCGAGATCCGGTCCCTGGCGGTCCACCCCGACCGCCGAAGCTGCCGGATCGGCACGCTCCTCACCGAATGGGCCATCACCGAGGCGAAGATCTACCACATCCAGAAGGTCTTCACCCTCACCTATCGGCCCGGCTTTTTCGAACGGTTCGGTTTTCACCGGGTGGACCGCGCCGACCTGCCGCTCAAGATCTGGGGGGATTGCCTCCACTGCGTCAAGTTCCCCGACTGCGACGAGATCGCCATGATGAAAATCCTGGATGCGGATCAGGAGTAGATGATGTTCTGGGGCAGGGGCGGGTATTTCCAGACCCCGGGCCGGGGCATGATCTGCTGGCGGCCGACCGTCAGCCAGTAGAGGTCCGGCTTGATCTCCCGGAGCTTGCCGTCGTCGGGGGGCCGGGCCTGCTCGGTGGGAAAGTACGTGGTCTGAAAGACGCAGATGGAATGGTCCCCCTCACGGGCGACGACGTAGTTCTTCTTGAAGGACCGGACCCCGAGGTGGTGGGCCTCGGCGATCTGGCTTACTTCCTCGGGGCTGAGCTTCATCAGGACCACTTTGGTCACTCCGCGCTCGGAGATCCGGATGAGGGCCCGGCTTTCGCTGCTGCCGGCGTAAATGGTGGTGATGCAGGGAATCCGCTTGAGATACTGGGCCGCCACGATGGCCGCCGTCCGCCGTCCCCCCACCATCACCGGCAGGCCGTAGTACTCGAAGAACTTCTTCTGGATGTCCTCGGCGTACTTGTCCCCCTTCTCGTAAAGGTCCTTGGAGATGTACCGGAGGCTCCGCCCCATATCCTCAGCCGCGTCGGCAATGGGCCAGTCGATCCGGACGTGGAAGTGGGAAAGGGTGTAGCGGTGGCGGGTCTGGCTGGCCGGGTCCCGCTGGATCAGCAGGGCGTAGTCCACCGGCAGAAGAGACTTCAGAAAGTTGAAGAAGTGGGCCGACTCCAAATACTTCTGGTACCGGTCGAACTCGTTGTTTAAAGGGAGTGTCTTGGACCGGAGCAGGTTGGTCTTGGTGGTCCGGTTGACGTCGAAAAAACGGATGTATTTTTTATAAGAGGCCGGGATGGAGTCTTCGATAAAGATGACCAGAAAGGTATTCTGGCATTCGTATTCGACGTCGGGAAGGAGAGCCCGGGGCTTGAGCTCCCGTTTCTGGACAAAAGGGTAATCGATACCGCGCTCCAGGAATCGGTTGTACGAGTCGAGCAGGGCGTACTCGATGATGAACTGGTCGAGCTCGTCTCTGAGCAGCTCGTAATAGGACCGCCTCAGCCGGTTGGTAAGGCTGAGCTCTTCCCGGACGCTCCAAAATGCCACTTCCGTCTCCTCTCCGGCGCAAAAGATCAATAGGCGAGCCGGTCGTCCCCGGCATCGGGGCAACCGGTCGCATTCTCCGGTATCTCAGGTCAAAGGTCAATGGAGGGGAATGGGTATTTCCCGGTGGGGATGTCCTCCCAAAAAGGCCGGCAAAGCCTCTATTCGGCCTTTTTGCCGCGTTTGAGGTCCCGCCGCCGGCGCTGGAGCGCCTTTTTCCGGGACCATCGCTCCCAGAAGCCCATCATCCCCGATTCGTAGGCCCGGTCCACATATTTCTCCCTCGCCGCCAGCCCGGACGGTCGGGCCATGGCGGTCCGGAGGCAATCGGTTTTGTAAGGGCAGTCGAAGCAGCCAGTGGGGGTGTGGCGGAGCCCGTCATCCCCCTCCGGAAAGACGGTCTCGAGATCCCCGTAACAGTCGGGCCGACGCTCCTGATCGCTCACCGCCGTCCTCCCTGCTCCGCTTCCCGGACCATCTGGCTGATGTAGCCGGCATCGGCGAAGCTGAAGTACCGGTTGTCGCCGACCACGATGTGCTCGTGGACGGTGATCCCCATCACCCGACAGGCGGTAATCAGTTGCCGGGTCACGGCGATGTCCTCGGCCGATGGCTGAGGATCGCCCGACGGGTGATTGTGAGCGAAAATCAGGGCCGCGGCCTGGTGGGCCAAAGCCGAACGGACCACCTCACGGGGATAGACCGAGGAAGCGGTCAGAGTCCCCTCGAAAAGATCATCGACGGCCAGAACCCGGTTCTTGGCATCCAGAAACAGGACCTTGAAGGCCTCCCGCCCTTTGTCCCGCATGTTTCCGTAAAGGTAGTCGAAGAGCTCCTGGGAGTTGTTGAGGACATCTTTATGGATGAGCCGTTTCTGGAGATACCGGTCCGACACCGCCTTGGCGAGCTTGATCCCGAAAAGGCTGGTGGCCCCGATCCCATCGACTTCCTGAAGCTCCGCCGGGGAAGCCTCCAGAACCCCCTGGAGGGTCTTGAACCGCTTCATGGCCGCCTTAGCCGCGTCCTTGCAGTCCCGGCGGGGGGTCGCCAGGGTAAGGAGCAGCTCGATGACCTCGTAATCCTGGAAGCCGTCCAGGCCGTTGGCCAGAAACCGATCCCGCAGGCGCTGGCGGTGGCCCGCGCCCTTATGGGGTTTTTTGGGTTCGGGGGACTGTTGATCCGTCATGGCTCATTGGCTCCCGGAATCAGTCGGCATCGAGCTCGTCTTTGAGATGCCGGGTCATCAATCGATGGAGAGCCTCCCGGGGAGAGGCATCCTCGTACAATATCCGGTAGATCTCCTCGGTGATGGGCATCTCCACCCCGAGGGACCGGGAGAGGGTGTAAACCGATTCGGCCGTCTTGACCCCTTCGGCCACCATCCGCATGTCGGCCAGGATCTCCCGGAGAGTCATCCCTTCGCCGATTCGTTTGCCCACGGTATGGTTCCGGCTAAGGTCCCCGGTGCAGGTGAGGATCAGGTCCCCGATGCCGGCCAGGCCGGTGAAGGTCCGCGGGTTGGCCCCCATCCGCACCCCCAGCCGACGGATCTCGGTGAGGCCCCGGGTGATCAGGGCGGCCCGGGTATTGAGCCCCAGGCCGAGGCCGTCGATGATCCCGGCGGCGATGGCGATGACGTTCTTTACCGACCCGCCCAGCTCCACGCCGATTAAATCGTCGTTGGTGTAAACCCGGAAGGTCGGGGTGGCAAAGGCCGACTGGACGATCCGGGCCGTGTCGATATTCCGGGAGGCGGCGGTTACCGCCGTGGGAACCCCCCGAGCCACCTCCCGGGCAAAGCTCGGGCCGGAAAGGACCGCCAGCCGGTCTTCGCTGATGGAGAGGGTCTCCCGGAGGACCCCCGACATGGTCAGGTGAGTCCGGTTCTCGATCCCCTTGGAAGCCGAAACCACCACCGCCGACGGGGACAGGGCCCCGGCCATGCGGCCGGCGACTTCCCGCATGACGTGAGAGGGAACCACGATGAGGACCAGATCCTTGTCGGCGACCACCGCGTCGAGGTCGCCGCTGGGGCGGAGGTTTTCCGACAGCCGGACCCCGGGGAGGAACACCGGGTTTTCCCGGTCATCCCGAATCCCCGCCCGGACCTCCGGCTCGAATGCCCAGAGATCGACGGGGGCGTGTCGGCCGGCCAGGAGGTTGGCCAGCGCCGTTCCCCAGCTTCCGGCGCCCACTACACCCAGGCGGAGCGCCCCGGTATCCCGATCACTGCTCATCGCCGCCCTCCGTCTCCATCGGATCATCGCCGTCAGGCTCTTCACCGGATTCAGGCTCGTCGATATCCTCGTCATCGGCCACGGATTCGGCCAGCCGGGCCGCACCCACCACCCGCTCGTTCGGCTCCTTATGGATGAGTTTAACCCCCTGGGTGTTCCGGCTGATGACGGAAATCCCGCTGATGGGCATCCGGATGAGCTTGCCGGTGTCGGTCATGAGCATCAGGTCGTCGCTTTCCTCCACCAACAGGGTCGCCACCACCTTGCCGTTCCGATCGCTGGTCTTGATGGTGATGACTCCCTTGCCCCCCCGACGCTGGACCGGGTACTCATCGATGGCGGTTCGTTTTCCATAGCCGTTTTCAGTGGCGGTGAACAGGGTCTCGCCGTGGCTGGCCACCTCCATGCCGATGATCCGGTCGCCCGGAGCCAGACTCATTCCCCGGACCCCCAGGGCGGCCCGAGCCACCGAACGGACATCCGATTCGGGAAAGCGGATCGACTTGCCATCGGCCGAGGTGAGGAAGACGTTGAGCCGGCCGTCGGTGATCCGGGCGGCGATGAGCTCATCTCCCTCCACGAGCTTGAGGGCGATGATCCCCCCGGCCCGGGGGCGGCTGTAGGCCATCAGGTCGGTCTTTTTCACCAGGCCGTTCTGAGTGGCCATGAGGATGTATCGCCCTTCCTCGAACTCGGGGACGTTCAGGACGGTGGTGAGCATCTCGTCCTTTCCCAGCTCGAGGAGATTGACGATGGCCTTGCCCCGGCTCGCCCGGCCGGCCTGGGGGATGTCGTAAACCTTGCGCCAGTAAACCCGCCCCCGGTTGGTGAAAAAGAGGAAGGTGTGATGGGTGGAGGCCACGAAGAGGAGCTCCACGAAGTCCTCATCCTTGGTCCCCATGGCGGTCTTCCCCCGGCCGCCCCGGCGCTGACTGGTGTAAAGGGTAATCGGGTTTCGCTTGATGTAGCCGCTCCGGGTGATGGTGACCACCATATCTTCCTCGGCGATCATGTCCTCGACGGTCAGGTCCCGGGTCGATTGAACGATCCGGGTCCGGCGGTCGTCGCCGAAGGTCTCCTGGATCTCGGTGAGCTCGTCCTTGATGATCCCCAGAACAATCCGCTCGCTGCCGAGGATCTCCTTGTACCAGGCGATATCCTTCAAGACGTTGGTGTATTCCTCCAGAATCTTTTCCTGTTCGAGTCCGGTGAGCCGGTGGAGGCGCATATCGAGGATGGCCTGGGCCTGGATCGGGGTGAGGCCGAACCGTTCCACCAGCCGGTCCCGAGCCTCGGGGGAGGTCTTGGATGCCCGGATCAGGGCGACCACCTCGTCGAGGTTCTCCAGGGCGATCTTGAGCCCTTCCAGGATGTGAGCCCGCTCCTCGGCCTTCCGGAGATCGTATCGGGTCCGCCGGATAACCACCTCTTTGCGGTGGCGGATAAAGTTCTCGAGCATCTCCTTTAAATTGAACAACTGGGGCCGGTTGTTCAGGACCGCCAGGAAGATGATCCCGAAGCTCGTCTCCATCTGAGTGTGCTTATAAAGCTGATTGATGATCACTCCGGATATCTGATCCCGCTTGAGCCCGATGGCGATCCGCATTCCCCGGCGGTCGGACTCGTCCCGGACGTAGCGAATCCCCTCGATCTGCTTGAGCTTCATAAGCTGAGCGATCTTCTCGATGAGCTTCGATTTGTTCACCTGATAGGGCAGCTCGGTGACGGCGATGGTCTCGGCCCCGTTGTCATCCTCGACCTCGATTCTGGCTCGAATCCGGATGATCCCCCGTCCGGTCCGGTAGGCATCCACGATGCCCTGGGTTCCGTAAATGGTTCCGGCGGTGGGAAAGTCGGGGCCGGGGATGTGGGTCATCAGTTCATCGATGGTGATCTCGGGGTCGTCGATGAGGGCTTTGAGCGCGTTGATCACCTCGGTCAGGTTGTGGGGGGGGATGTTGGTGGCCATGCCCACGGCAATCCCGGCCGAACCGTTGACCAGAAGGGCCGGGATCTTCGCCGGGAGCACCGACGGCTCAGTGAGGGACTCGTCGTAGTTAGGGACGAAATCGACGGTTTCCTTGTCGAGATCGGCGAGCATCTCGTGAGCGATCCGGGCCATCCGGACCTCGGTGTACCGCATGGCCGCCGGCGGGTCACCGTCAATGGAGCCGAAATTCCCCTGGCCGTCCACGAATGGATAGCGCATGGAGAAGTTCTGTGCCAGCCGGACAATGGTGTCATAGACGGCGCTGTCACCGTGGGGATGGTATTTACCGATGACATCGCCCACGATCCGGGCCGATTTCTTGTAAGGCTTGTTCCAGTCGTTCTTAAGCTCCCGCATGGCGAAGAGCACCCGGCGGTGGACCGGTTTCAGACCGTCGCGCACGTCGGGAAGGGCCCGCCCGATGATCACGCTCATGGCATAATCGAGATACGATTGCTTCATCTCGGTCTCGATGCTGACTTCGGGGAGCCGGTCGATCAGTGTTGTATCCATATCCTGTTTTCTATTGCCTCGCTTTTATCGATGACGCCGGACGGACCCGGCGCGGGGAATCATTGCCGGGGCTGAAGCTGGATCTGATAGCTGGTGTGGTAGATATCGGTCAGGGTTAGAAAAGCCGTCACCACCAGCGGCCCGTAAATGATCCCCAAAATCCCGAACAGCTTCAGCCCGCCCACAATGGACAGAAAAACCACCAAGGTGTGCATCTGGACCCGCCGGCCCACCAGCTTGGGCTTCAGGAGATACTCCACGCCGCCGGAGAGCAGAGCGTAGATCATAATTAAGCCGATCCCGGCCACGATCCGCCCGATGACGATCAGGTAAATGGCCGCCGGGATGAAAATGACCCCGACACCGATGATGGGAAGAAAGGCCAACACCGCCATGATCGCGCCCCAGAGAAAAGCCGACCGAAGTCCGAACATGGCGAAGGTGATTCCCCCGACCAGCCCCTGAAGGAGTCCGCAAAGTCCGTTTCCGATCAGGATGGCCCCGGCCATGGCCTTGAACTTCTCCATCAATTTCTCTTCATGCTCCGGCGGCAGAGGCGACATCTTGACGATCCAGTCGGTCAGTTTCTCCCCGTCAATGAGCAGGAAGTAGATCACCACCAGCATGAAAAAAAAGTTGATGAGAAACCGGAGAGCGTTGGATGCGATATCGTTGGCCTGCTCATAGAGAAAAAGGCCGACGATCTTTCCCAGCTCCGGGATCGCCTGGTTGATCTCCTCGCCGGTCAGCCGGATGTTCAGGCTCGACAGCGCCACGTTGACCCGCTCGAGCAGCTCGCTGCGCTCGAACAGGGACCGGATCTGGTTCTGGAGCACCGCGCCGCGAGCCATCACGTACATATCGTAGGCCTCCGTGGAGAGGATTCCCACGAAAATGACGATGGGGATGAAAAGAATGAAAAAGATGACCACGCAGGTGACCAGCGACGCAAGAGCCGCCGGAACCCGCCTCGCCAGGCGCAGGTAGAGCGGCCGGAAGACGCCGGTCACCACCGCGCCCATGACAAGGATCGACAAAAAGGGCAGCAGGAGCCACCCCATCAGCAGGCTGGAGCCCAGAAACAGGACCAGGAAGAACCACAGAATGGCCCTGTAGTCCTTCCGGTCCTTATGTTCCCGGCTCTGTTCCGCGGTCATCGACGGCCTCTTGACGGCCCCTCACCCCGGAGCGGCCCTGGCCAGGCTCGGGTCGCTAACGGGACGGCGCGGCGGTCACCCACGCCCTACCGGCTGCTGACCAATCCCCCGGCGGTAATAACGAGGAGAGTCTCATACACGGCCATTGCCGTATAGCTGCCGAACAATGCGTAAACGACGCCCCCGCCGACGATGGCCGGTACGCCGAAGACCACCAAGATGCCCAGTTTTCTCGGAATATCCATGGTTATCCGCTCCTTTG
>CAZWGY010000094.1:0-12496 GCA_964633575.1 uncultured Desulfobacteraceae bacterium | reverse complement strand
GAATCACTGAGCGGAATATTGAGATCGCAAGAATAATAAGTGGCTACGGGGACATTGAATCTCTGTTCTGACGGCAAAACACCAGCCGGTCTTGTAAGTCTCTAAATTCGGAGCTTTTCAACCTCACCTTCCACGGTTTATCTTGTTCGCGAGGGCCATTGCCCGCTTAAGGCTTTCTTCGACGCCGTCACCGTGGGTCATCACTTTCCCGCTGGTAGCTCCGGCTGGCATCTTTGTGGAGATGGAAGCCCTGGTCGGCATGACGATGTGGCGTCCACCCTACGGCCGAACGGCCGACGAATGGCGCTGAAAAGCCGGGCCCGGGGTCGGGAGACCTCGGGCCCGGGAAGTGGCTGATGCCTAATGGTCACAGACGTTGGAGCCGGTGGTCAGGCTGTTGTTGAGGTACTGGGTGACGAGATCCTCGGGGGGCAGGGTAGGCGCCCCGACGACGACCTCGATGTCGTTTTCCTGGAAGAGCTGGACGGCCCGCTGGCCCATCCCGCCGGCGATTACGACGTTGGTGCCCATATCGTGGAGCCACCGGGGCAGAACCCCCGGCTCGTGGGGAGGCGGTTCCACCGATTCCACCTTTTTAATCACCTTGTCGTCCACCTCCACGATGGCAAATTCCTTGCAGTGGCCGAAGTGGGCGGTGAGCTTGCCGTCGGCCATGGGAATGGCGAATTTCATGCTGCTTCCTCCATTGTTGCGTCCCGGCTGGGTAGCGGGCGCTTCGGTTGTTGCCGTCATTTCGGGCCGATCCTTTGGCGGGGCCACTTCGGCCATCCGCTCGGCGACGCTCAGGAATGCGGCGGTCACCTCGGAATCGGCGTTGTGTTCCTGGTATGAGATGCCCGCGTCCCCGGCTACCACGACCTTGGGGTCGAAGGGAATTTTGCCCAGAAAGGGCAGGCCGAGAGTATCGGCGGTCCGCCGGCCGCCGCCCTCGCCGAAGAGATTGACCGTCTTGCCGCAGTGGGGACAGGCAAAGCCGCTCATGTTTTCGATAACCCCGAAGATGGTCATCTTGACGGTCCGGCAGAAGCTGATGGACTTCCGGACGTCGGCGAGGGCCACCTCCTGGGGGGTGGTCACGATGATGGCCTTGGCGTCCGGAATGACCTGGGCCACTGACAGAGGTTCGTCGCCGGTGCCCGGAGGCGAGTCGATGATCAGGTAGTCGAGGTCTCCCCATTCCACGTCGCCGATGAACTGCCGGATCACGGAGTGCTTGATGGGACCCCGCCAGATGATGGCGTCGTCCCGGCTTCGGCTCAACGACTCGATGGAGACCGCCGACAGATTGTCGGAATATGTCATGGGGGTCAGCTTCTGCTCCGCCGTGATCCCCATCATCCCTTCCAGGCCGAGCATCCGGGGAACGTCGGGGCCGTGGATGTCCACGTCCATGATGCCGACTTTAAATCCCTTTTTGGCCAGGGCCATGGCGAGGTTGACGGAGACGCTGGTCTTGCCGACGCCCCCCTTGCCGCTCATGACGAGATACTTGTTTTTGATCCGCGACAACGATCCTTTGACGGCGGCCTCCTGATCCGCCTCCGTCCGCTGCTGGCCGCTGCCGCAACTGCCGCCTTGACATGTTGCCATTTTGGGTGACTCTCCTCTTGTGACGATAGTATTAAAGGTTGCTCGACATCCGGTCGGGATTCAGACCCAATGTCCATCGACATTGGGGCCGTCGGTTGATTTGAGCTCGCCGCTCTGGAACCGTTGGATCACGTCCCGGACCTGACCGCTGGCGCCGATCACCACCTGGATGCCGGCGCTTTCCAGGACCCGGTAGGCCTTGGGACCGCAGTTGCCGGTGATCAAAACATCGACCCCGTTGTCAACGATGGTCTTGCCGGCCTGGATTCCGGCCCCCTGGGGCAGGTTGAGGTTCTGTTGGTTTTCAACCGGCGTGACCGCCATGGTGTCCGGGTCCACGATGAGAAACCAGGCTGCCCGGCCAAAGCGCGGGTCCACCTCCGCGTCCAAATCAGTTCCCACGGATGTGACGGCGATTTTCATGATTCGGTGTCCTCCTTCTCTGGGGCGTCGCCCCTTTCCGTCTCCGTTTCCAGAATTCGCCGGAATCCCTGTCCCTGGCACGCGGGACAGGCCGGCGGTCGACCCGTGCCGAGGGGTTCTTCCCATTTGTGGCCGCAATTGCAGCCGAAGATCCGGCGATCCTCGACGAGGGTGTAATGACCTCCCTCTACATTGATGCACTTGCCGTTGATCAATGCGTCCGCCACGATCTCCCGGGCCCGCTGGACGATCCGTCCAAAGGTCGCTCGAGAGACCCCCATCCGGGCCCCGGACTCTTCGTAGGACAGGCCGAGAAGGTCCGACAACCGGAGCGCTTCCCGTTCGTCAATGGTAAGAATGACCTCCTCGAGGTCGAAGATCGGGATCCCCCGAGGCTTGAAGTAGCAGATATCCGGATTGAAGGAGACGATTCGGTTCTTTTTCGGTCGTGCCATGACAACTCCTTTAAGGGAATAAACTCATAAGATTGAAGAATAACGATTCCGATGGGGGATGTCAAGCGGTTTTTCCCCTCTTTCTCAATTCAATTTTCGCCCCAATGACACAAAAGCGCAACCCCCTGAGCAAAAAAAATTGTTTGACAGGTTATCCGCGGGAGGGATAAGGTCTCTTAATTAGGCAATCTAAAGAGGAGCGTCGCGCCATGCCCAGACCCAAAAAACCTCGGTGTGTGACCGCCCGTCCGGCGGTGACCGCCTATGTTCCCGCCGGGATGCCCCCAGCCGGCGAGCTTTCCCTGTCGGTGGATGAATTCGAGGCCCTTCGACTTACCGACGTGGAGGGGTTCGACCAGGCGGCCGCCGCGGAGCGGATGGAGGTCTCCCGGCAGACTTACGGCCGAATCCTGGCGGCGGCCCGCCGGACCCTGGCGACGGCGGTGGTTACCGGCCAGGCCATTCAGATCGGCGGCGGTGTTTACACCATGGGCGGCGGCCGTCGAAGACGACGGCGGCGCGGCGGGGCCTGACCGGCCGATTCCGCCCCTTCCATCCCGGACTCCGCTGTTTATCCCCTTGCGAAGCCCCCCCAATTCTGTTAAATAGACCGGATGTTTGCCGTTAGACGGTGACGAATGCCGTCCCGGCTCATCCAAAGCGACATCTGTATTATACGAACGAAACGAGAGTATGTCGAAGAAACGAAAGAAGAAAAAGTCAAAATCCCGATCCGGGGATCCTCAGAGCCAGTTGCACAGCCTCTCGCTGGAGCAGCTCCTGGAACGGGGGGAGCGATTTATCAAGGCGGATCGACCGCGGGATGCCGTTTCCGTGTTGAAATTCGCCGTAAACAAGCACGGCCTCACCGAACCGCTCCAGGAGCTGCTGTTCCGGGCCTATACCGTTCGGGAATCCCAATTGCGGGACAAGGGGATGATAGCCGAGGCCGACTCCGTCAAAAAGAACGCCCGTGGCTACATGCCCTCCCTGGACCAGATCGACGAGGAGGCCTTTGTGGCCTATCTTCAGAACGCATCCAACGCCGACGCCTTCGGCCTCTACGCCAGGTACCTCGATACGCGGGACCGAATCGAGGCCGCTGAGCGGTTTCTGGCCAACCGGCTTCTGAACGCGGGATGCTGGGATCTGATCGAGCCGTTAGACTTCGACAGCCCTCTGGTGGCCGACGTTGGCGCCCTCAAGCGGGCCCGACCGCTCATGGAGGCCGGGGACTGGGCGGGGGCCCTATCGGCGATGGCCCCGGTGGGACGACATTCACCCTATGCGCCGATCCGGATCTTCTGCCGGGCCATGGCCGCCTTTTGCGCCGGAGATGATGCGGCGGCCAACCGGGCTCTGGCCTCCGTTCCCGAGGACTTTTCCCTGATCGGGGTGGCCCGGGAGATGCAGACCGTTTTGAACGGAGCCGGCGGCGGGCCGGATGCGGTCCGACGGGCCAAGGAAGCCAAGAGACGGCTGGGGCCGCTCTGGGACGGTCCGGTGGGGCTGGATTCGGATGCCCGGGCCCTGATCCGGGCTCTGAACGCCGAGCAGGTGCCCGAGGCCCGGAGACGGATCGAGGTCATGGCCGACGCCCTCCACCCGGAAGACCCCGGGAAGGTCCGCTGGTATCTCGCCGAAGTCATCTTCAACATGGTCATACAAGACCGGATCGGTATGCCGGTCTATAGCAAGCTCATCCGAGGCATCCTCTCCGAGAAAGACGTCGATCTCCTCAAAACCAAGACCACCTTTTTGAGTTCCCCCAATCCGTTCGAGACGGTGGGAGATTATCTGAGCCGCATTGACCGGGAGCTCCCCGACCCGGCCTCCCGGGATCTGGGACATGCCATGGTTCTGCGCCATCTGGTCTCCGGGCTTCTGCACCGGACCGGCTGGCAGAGTGATCCCGACGTCAAGCGGGCGATCCGGAAACACCAGGAGCTTCTGGGGACGGCCGCGGACGATCCTGACCGGATTCTCATCGAGATGGCGGACAAGAGCATCACCCTGGACCCGGACAACCGGGACGGCTACCTCCTGTTGGCCCGGCTGCCCCGGCCGGGCCGGCCTCCCAAGCAGATGGTGGAAAAGCGGCTGCTGGAGATGGCCGAGCGCTTCCCCGACGATCCCCATCCCTGCCTGGAGCTGGCAAAGCTCTACTATGAAAGCGGAGCCTTTCGAAAGGCCGAGACCATTCTTCAGGATGCCATGGAGCGGGCTCCTCACGACAGCCGGGTCATCGACCGCCATGTCCTGGCGCTCCTCTACTCCGCTCAGAAAAACATGGGACGGAAGAAATGGCATTTGGTCGAGCGGGACCTGGACCGGGCCGAAGGCCTTGAGGCCCGACGGGCGGCCCTCCTGGTGGTGGAAAAGCGGATGCTCCTCGACATGATCCGGGACGGGGTAACCTTTCCCGACACCGCTAAGGCCCACTTGTCCGACCGGCCGCTGATCGAGCGCATCCAGATTCTCGCCTATCTGACCCTCGAGCTCCCGGTCCGGGATTTCTGGGGGGTCGGCCTCCGCCGAAAGGAGCTGGCCAAGCAGTTCAAAGCGACCCTGAAAGAGGCCCGGCAGCTCCCCTCGGACCAGCTCGCCCGGCTCATGATGCCCCTGGAGCAAGATTTCGGCATGGTCCTGCCCACCACCCGGATGGCCGAAGCCTTTCTGGACGGGGACCGGAACTTCCTCCGTCACCTGGAAGACGGCGACGCCCTGGCGGTCTATGAAACGATTTTCGAGCGGGCTTACTTTGACCCCATCCGGCGGGATATCAACCGGCGTCGGAAATCGGCCCGGGGGAAAAGCGCCTACATTCTCCAATTCTATCGGCTGCTCCTCGACGCCATCGAAAAGAAGCGGTATTCTTCCAAGCCGTTTCATGATCTTCTTGACGGAGTGCCGGACGGGGTCCGGGAGGAGCTCCGGCGGATCGGCCGGCGGGTGGCCCCTCAGGCCGAAGGGCCGCTTCGCCATGCCCTGGAGACCTTCCACTTCGAGGTCCTCGACTTCCCCATGCCCCGGTTTCCCTTCGGCCCGCTGTTCGATTTCGATGATGATGATGATGACGACGACATCGACGAAATGGATGAACGAGATCTCATCCAGGCCCTGATTGATCAAATGGGCGATCAGGTTGGCGATGTCGAATCGGAAACGGTCCAGGTGCTGGGCGAGATCATCTCGGAGCTGGAGGAGATGGTGGACGATCTGGGATTCCGGGGCGTTCCCAACTCCATCATCCTTGAGGCCCGGGGCGATGTCCGGTCCCACCCCCAGGTCCGCAAAGAGCTCGACGATATGGCTAGAATCATCCGGGAGGCCGGGGCCATCGACCATCTCTCCCGGGAGGCCCGGATCATTTTGTTTGGCAGAAAGAAAGTGAAAAAGTGAAATAGAGGAGGTCGTCCGCATGTTGACTCACTATCTGGTCCTCGGCGTCGATCTCGACGCGGACGACGAGGAGATTCGGCGGCAGTACCTGCGGCAGGTCAAACGGTACTCGCCGGAAAAGAATCCGGAGCGATTCCGGAAAATCACCGATGCCTACGAGGCCATCAAGGACCGGCAGTCACGAGTCCGGGGGCAGATCTTCGGCCCCTTGGCGGTCAAGGATTACGAGGGCGCCATTGAGTCCCTGGCCCGGGCACGGGAGCCGAAACGCCGCTGTCCGGCGCTTTCGGAACTCTTTGAGGTCGAGAAAACCGTTTAAGGGAGGGGCAAGGAGGAGGCCATGTACATCTTACGGAAAATCGCCGAGTGGTTGAAAAGTATCCCCAGACGCATCGACCGGCGGGTGGTCCTGCCCATTATGCAGTGGATCATCCGGTTTTTTTCCGTCCGGGTGGAACGACGGGTGGAAGGATCGGCCGACTCATTGCCGGACTGGAAGCAGGATGCCCTTCGGGACTTCCGGCTCTGGCTGGATGATCTCCCCGCCCGGCCTGGAGAGCCCGATGAATCCCCCATGGAGGCGTGCGACCTCTATACGATCCTCTCCGAAATGACATCCTTGCGCCAGGAGATCCGGATGCAGAACCGGGAGCAGAACCGCTCCCTCCACCACCTCGGCGCGATCATCGAGGCCTACCACGACGCCGCCGATCTCTTTAAAGAGAAGTCCAGGGATATCGAGGGGCTGGCGGACCGGGTCCGGAGCAACACCGAAAAGCGAACCGCTCAGCCCTTTCTGGAAATCCGCGACGCTCTCCTCAGGGGACTCGCGTCCGGCAGGGAGGTGGCGGGCTCCAAAAGCTTCCTCCGCTCGGCGCCCAAGGGGATCGACGGCGTGGTGGACGGCTACGAGATGGCCATCCGCCGCTTTGACCGGGCTCTGGGCATGGTGGGAATCACCCCTCTGGATACCGTCGGCCACCCCTTTGACGCTCGAACCATGAAGGCGGTGGGCACCAAGGCCGACCCGAATGCCGAAAGCGGCACCGTGGTCGAGGAGCAGTTGAGCGGGTTTGTCCGAGGCGATGAGGTGGTCCGGGTCGCCGAAGTTTTCGTGGCCCAGTAACGGGCGGCCCGGAGGGGCCGAAACACTGAAATAAGAAGGGAGCATCAGATAGCGTATATGGAACCCATTGTCGGCATCGACCTCGGAACCACCAATTCCGAGGTCGCCCATGTGATTGACGGAAGCGCCCAGATTCTAAAGGACAACGACGACGGCATCGTCCCTTCCTGCGTGGCGGTGGACGAGAGCGGCACGGTTCGGGTGGGGACGGAAGCCCGGCACCAGGCGGCCGTGGCGCCGGATCGCACCGTTTTATCGGTCAAGCGCCTGATGGGATCGGACGAACGGCTTCGGCTGGGCGACGATACCTATCGTCCCCAGGAAATCTCCGCATTTATCCTCAAGGCGCTCCGGGACCGGGCCGAAAAGGTCCTGGGCCGGCCGGTAGGCCGGGCGGTGATCACGGTCCCCGCTTATTTCACCGACGCCCAGCGCCAGGCCACTCGGGAGGCGGGCCAGATCGCCGGCCTCGAAGTGGTCCGGATCATCAACGAACCCACCGCCGCTGCCCTGGCCTACGAGAGCAGCCGGTCGGAAACCCAGCGGATTCTCGTCTATGACCTGGGCGGCGGAACCTTTGACGTCTCCATCGTCAAAATCGAGGAAGGGGTGGTAGAGGTCCTGTCTTCCACCGGGGACAACCAGCTCGGCGGGGACGACTTCGACGAAAAGATCGTCGATCGGCTTCTGGAGCATTGCCGGAACGAACTTTCCCTGAGCCTCACCCGGGAGTCCGACCCGGTGGTCCTGGCCCGGCTGCGCCGGGCCGCCGAGACGGCGAAGATGACCCTGTCCCATGCGCCGTATGCCGTCATCGAGGAAGACCATATCGGCAAGCGCCGCTTCCAGGACGTCCACCTTTCTTATGAGCTTTCCCGGCTGGACTTCGAAGCGATGATCGAGGACGAGCTGGCCCGGACCATGGAATCGGTGAACGTGGCCCTGAAGGACGCCTCGCTGTTGCCATCGGCCATCGATAAGATCATCCTGGTGGGCGGTTCCACCCGGATCCCCCGGATCAGCGAGATGCTCGAGGAGAAGTTCTCGAACCTCCCCCACAGCGAAATCGACCCGGACCTCTGCGTCGCCCTCGGAGCGGCCATCCAGGCCGGCCGGGAGATGGGACTCGATTCATCCAGCGTCCTTCTGGACATCACTCCGTACACCTTCGGGACATCCGCCGTGGGCGAGCTCCACGGCGAGCCCTGCATGACCGTATTCGTCCCCCTCATCCGGCGGAACACCAAGCTCCCCGCCGCCCGGACCGAAGCCTTCTACACCATGTATGACAACCAGGAGGAGGTGGAGATCAAGGTTTATCAGGGGGAAAAGCCGGACGCCCTGGACAACATCCTCATCGGAAAGTACACCTTCAAGCTGAGCCGTCAGCCCCAGGGCAGCATTATCCTCCTCCACTACGACCTCGATATCAACGGGATTTTAAAGATCGAGGCGATTGAAAAGGCCACCGGGAACAAGATCAACGCGGTGATCGAAAACGCCTTTGACGCCTTCACCGAGGCGGAGATGGCCGACTCCCGGAAGCGGATCGACCAGGTCTGGGGCAACCGGACCGGCGAGACCCCCCCGGACACCATCGAGGTGGGCGGCGATTCGACCATTGCCCAGGAAATGGCCGCGGTGATCAATCGAGCCGAAGGGCTTCTGAACGAAGTCTCCGACGACGACCGCGACGAGATCATCAACCTGGTGGAAGACCTCCGGGATGCGATGGCCGCCAAGGACGCGGACCGGGCCGGGAAGCTCCGGGAGGAGCTGGAAGACATCCTCTTTTACTACGAGTAAGCCCGCGGGGTGAAAGCCCCGCCGAGACATGGAAGGAGATCGGCCATGGAGCGCTGCCCCACCTGCAACGCCAGATATACCGGCGGATGTGATTGCCATCGATGCGGGACCAGGCTCAAGGAGCTCACCGAGATCGAGGCATCGGCCGAGGCCCACTTGACCCGGGCCCGGACCGCCTTTGCCGCCGGAGACGCCGAGGCCGCCTTTGCCGAGGCCCGGCGGGCCTGTGCCCTCCGAGAGAGCCCGGCCGCGGCCCGGCTGCTGGCGATTTCCGCGATCAAAACCGGCCGTTTCGGGCTGGCTCTGGGGCAATGGCGGAAGCTGCGAAAGGCCGCCTGACCGAGGGCGTCGATCTGCGGGTGGATGTGGGGAGCCTGTCCCTGGCGACCCCCGTGATGACCGCATCCGGGACCTTTGGTTACGGGCGGGAGTTTGCCGACCTGGTTGATTTGAACCGGCTGGGGGCCATCGTGGTCAAGGGAGTTTCCCTGGCCCCGTCGGCCGGGAATCGCCCTTCCCGGATCGTCGAGACCCCCTGCGGGATGCTCAACGCCATCGGCCTGGAAAACGTCGGCTTCGACGCCCTGGTAGCCGAAAAGTTGCCGTTTCTGAGGACCCTGAGCACCCCGACCCTGGTCAACATCTACGGCCGGGACATCGATGAATACGCCGCCTTAGCCGAACGGATCGACGCGGTGGACGGGATTGCCGGAATCGAGGTCAACATCTCGTGCCCCAACGTCAAGGCCGGAGGGGTGGCTTTCGGGACCGACCCGAAGATCGCCGCCGCCGTGACCCGAGCCGTCCGAAACCGGACGGGCAAGCCGGTGATGGTTAAGCTCTCCCCCAACGTCACCGACATTGCCGAGATCGCCCGGCACGTCGAAGGGGCCGGGGCGGACAGCATCTCGTTGATCAACACCCTTACCGGAATGGCGGTGGACATCGAGACCCGGCGGCCGGTTTTAGCCAACGTGACCGGCGGGCTCTCGGGCCCGGCCATCCGGCCGGTAGCCCTGCGGATGGTCTGGCAGGCAGCCCGGGCCGTCGGGATTCCGGTGGTGGGGATCGGGGGGATCATGACGGCCGAGGACGCCCTGGCCTTTCTCATTGTCGGAGCGACGGCCGTACAGGTGGGGACCGCTTCCTTTGTCAACCCCCGAGCGACAATGGAGATCATCGACGGCATCGAAACGTTTTTGGCGGATCGACAGCTCTCCGGGGTAACCGCGATCATCGGAACCCTGGACATCTGAACGAATACTAACCCAACGGGCAGGAAAGGAGAAAGGCAATGGAGTTCAAGAAGTTGCAGGATATCATCGATTTTGCCATCGAAAGAGAGAAGGAGGCCGCCGCATTCTATGAGACCGCCGCCAGGGAGACATCCATGTCCGGCGTCAAGGACATGCTGCTTGAGTTCGCCGAGCAGGAGCGGAAGCACCAGTCCATGCTCGAAAACATGGAATCGGCCGGCGTCCAGGAAAGCGTGTCCGAATACCCGCTCAAGTGGATCAAGGATATCAAGCGCAGCGACTACATGGTCGAGCTTAATTACGAGCCCGGGATGGCCTATAACGAGATCCTGGCCATCGGGATGAAGCGGGAGGAAAAGGCCCTGGCCCTCTACAACGAGCTGCTCAAGGAAGCCCAGACCGACGAGCAGAAGAAGCTCTTCCAGATCCTCTGCCAGGAGGAGGCCAAGCACAAGCTCTTCCTCGAGACCAAGTACGACGACTACATGGCGGAGATGGGGGACTAGGGATGCGCCGACACCTTATCACCCTTGTCCTCGGACTGACTCTCCTCGCGCCGCCGGCCTGGTCCCTCGATATCGGCGGGGTAACGCTTCCCGAGACCCTGACCGTCGACGGCCAGACCCTCGTCCTTAACGGCGCCGGGCTGCGGAAAAAATTCTTCGTCAAGGTTTACGCCGGAGGGCTCTACCTGACGGAGAAATCCCAAGACGCCGCCGAAATCATCGCCGCGGACGCTCCCATGACCATCCGGATGCACTTCATCCACGACGGGATCTCCCCGGAGAAGCTGAAGGGGACCTGGAACGAGGGATTTGACAACGCTACCGGTGGGAACACCGCCCCCCTCAAGAAGGCCATCGACGAGTTCAACGGCCTCTTCACCAAAGAGGTCAGGGAAGGCGACGTTTATGACCTGATCCACCAGCCGGGCCGGGGCGTAACCCTGGAAATCGCCGGCAAGGCGGTGGGCACGGTGCCGGGACTCGACTTCAAGCGGGCGCTGTTCGGGATCTGGCTCGGCGACAAGCCGGCCGACAAGGGCCTGAAACGGGGGATGCTGGGCCAGGATTAATGCTTAACCACGCGGCTTCCGCCGCGGACCCATCAACGGGCGGGAAGGTCGGCTGTCAGTCGGCCTTCCCGCCCGCTTTTTGGGCTTCCCAGTCCCGGATGGCCGCCGAGATCTTCCCGATTCGGTTGTCGGGGCTCGGATGAGTGCTGAAGAACTCGGGCATCCGCCCGCCCGCCCCCAGACCGGCCAGGATCTCCATCACATCGATCATCCCCTCGGGCCGGTAGCCCGCGTCCGCCATGAAGAAAACCCCCAGGCGGTCCGCTTCCACCTCGTCGTCCCGGCTGAACTTCATGTTGACCAGCGCCCCCACCACCGCCGAAATCTGTCCGGCCGTGGCATCCCCTGAAGCCACCACCACGGCGTCGGTGAGCCGTCGGGTCAACTGAGCCTTGGCAATGTGCTCCGAAGAGTGACGGGCCACCACGTGAGCGATCTCATGGGCCAGGATCGCCGCCAGGGGGGCGTCTCCGGAAAGCTTTTGGTAGAGCCCGGCCGTGATGAAGATCTGCCCGCCGGGCAGAGCAAAGGCGTTGACCGTCCGCGTGTCCGCCAGCAGATGGAACTCGAACGGCCAGGACGACTCCCCGGCCGCGCTCCGCCGGACGATCCGTTGCCCCACCGCGTCCACCCGCTCCTGGTCGCGGTCCGCCGGCAGAAGCCCGCCGTGCCGAGCCATCATCTCGTCCACCGCGCTCATCCCCAGGGAGACCTCCTGGCGGGCCGTCAGGCTGATATACTGCTCCTCGCCAGTCACCGGGTTGTACTGCTTGGACCCGCAATAGGAGATCAAGGACGAGACCGCCACCACCAGCGCCATGATCAGGCGCATCACCAGCCCCGCCACCGCTCAGCCCTCCACAGACCCGTCCTCGACGGGCACGAAGGTCTCCACCTCCAGCCATTCATAGATCCCCCCGGCAAACGCGCCGAAGATCATGTGGTGGATTGCCATGATCAGCCCCCGCATGGGAAAAAACCAGGGGCAGAAAAGGGTGAAGGTGTAGAAGTTGATGGCGTAGATGGCCAGCCCGAGGGCCGCGCCCCCGAAAATTCCGGTGATCAGCCCGCCCCGGTGGACGATGTAGGCGATCAGAAGGGCATACAAGAGACCAATAAAGCCGTTGGCCAGGACCGCGGCGGCCAGGGCTCCGGGGTGAAACGTGGGCGGCGGGGCCAGAATCGGCTCGCCCAACAGGATGGATGCCAGAAGCCGGGCCATGATCCAGGCGTTGCCGCCCATGAATAACGGCCAGACCAGGAGAGTGAGCAGGAGGAACACCGAACCGGCCACCAGGCCGGCCCAGAGGGCCGCCCGCCAGTCCACGAGCTGACGTCTCCA
>CAZWGY010000093.1:0-12510 GCA_964633575.1 uncultured Desulfobacteraceae bacterium | reverse complement strand
AACCGTAAGCGGTCCAATTACGTTTCTGGATTGACATCTCATGGGTCATCTCCCTGCCCCGGATGATTTGATTTCCCGCCGGCGGCCGGTGCGCCGCTAAGCGTTTGATATTGGCGGGATAGGCCGCTACATTCTGATTTTATATACATACCCCATTCTTATGGAGATGACAATGATATATCGGCCCCGGCGCATGCTCCGTCCGAACAGGAGACAGGTTCACTCGGAACCAGGATAAGACCCCCGTGGATGAAAATGAATTTAAACCACGAAACACACGAAAAAATCAAAAAAGTTAAATGGTTTTTCACGAAAAACCGGATTTGATTCGTGTTTATTCGTGTTTATTCGTGGTTCCTGGTTTTTCAATTGGAACACGGGCGTCATGAATTGTCACGATAAGCGTCAGCAGTCACGCGGTCATTGACATCGGCCCGTTTTTCTCGTATGGCTTGGGTCAGCTCAACCGTGCCGTCGAGCACTTCGCTCAATTTGGATCGATGTCTGACAAGATGGAGCAAGACCCCATGAAACAGCCTGAGATCGATTACTGGATTACCAGCATGTTGGAGACTTACGGCGACGTCTCGGACCTGAATGTCACGTCCGGCAAACCGTTGCAAGTTGAATCTGCGGGACGGATGGTGCCCGTCCCCGTCATTCCGGAGGTAAAGGAGCTGACCCCGTTTCAGACGGAGGTCTTCGCCCTTAATCTCATCCAGGGGGACCCCCGGCTGATGGAGGACCTGGTCAAGCGGGGGTCCTGCGACCTGTCCTATTGGCTCGGGGAAAAGGCGCGGTTCCGGGTCAACATCTTTTTCCAGAAAAACAACCTTTCCACCGTGCTCCGGAAGCTGGCCACCGAGATTCCGACCATCGAGGGCCTGGGGCTGCCGGAGATCTTCCACACCATGGCCGAGGAGAAAAACGGGCTGATCCTGGTCACCGGCTCGACCGGCTCGGGGAAATCGACGACCCTGGCGGCGCTGCTCAACAAGATGAACGAGAACAAATCAGCCCACATCGTCACCCTTGAAGACCCGGTGGAGTTCGTCCATCCTCACAAGAAAGCCACCTTCAACCAGCGGGAGCTCGGCAACGACTTCGACACATTTGCCTCGGCGCTCCGGGCGGCTCTCCGGCAGGCGCCCAAGGTCATTCTGGTGGGCGAGATGCGGGACCGGGAGACCATGGAGATCGGGATGTCCGCGGCGGAAACCGGCCATTTGGTGGTCAGCACTCTCCACACCGTCGATGCCGGCCAGACCATCAACCGGATTCTCGGGATGTTCGAGCAGGCGGAGCAGCCCCAGGTTCGGCACCGGCTGGTGGACACCATCCGGTTCATCGTCTGTCAGCGCCTTTTGCCCCGGGTGGGCGGCGGCCGGGTGGCGGCACTCGAGATCATGTCCATGAACCTCCGGGTCAAGGATATCATCGAACATGGCGAGTCGGACGGCAAAACCTTTTACGAGGTGATCGAGGTCAGCCAGGCTTTCGGAATGCAGACCTTTGACCAGCACATTGTCGAGTTGTTTCAAGGCGGCAAGATCACCGAGGAAACGGCCTATGCCTACTGCTCCCGCAGAAACGCCATCAACCGGGCCATCGACAACGTCAAGCGGGAGCGGGGCGAGGACACCTCCGCCATCACCGGGTTGACACTCATGTCCCAGGAAGAAGAGGAGAAAGCGTGATGCCTTTCCGTAACCAACTCCGGCGGAGCCGTCGGAAGATCGTGAGCCGGTTCCGACGACTTTCCAAATCAAAGAGCGTTCACCGATGATTTCCAAATGTCCCCATTGTCAAAAGCCAATCAAGATGAGCGACGGCCAGAAGGCCAAGATGAAGGCCGCGCTGGGCAAGCTGAAGCCCTCGACCCCGCTGAAATTCGGGTGTCCCAACTGCAAAAAGAGCATTGAGCTGGGCCGGGACGGGGGCCTTTTCCAGCGGAAGGCCAAAGCGGATTCCCCGACTCCGGCCAACAAGCAGCCGACAAAGGCGGCCCCGCCCAAGCCGGCCGCCAGTGCCGACGATACCCCGACACCGGTCAACGATCCCCCCGATCCTCCCAAACCGCCGGACATCAATTGGATCACCGACGGAAAGATGGAGGAAAAGGAGACCATCGAGGATGTCCAGCGGGCCATGATCCTGGTGAGCGACGGTGATCTTCGGGAAAAGGTGAAGGAGGTCGCCCAGCGGATGGAGTATCATCCGGTCTTTCCAAAGGATGTCGCCGACGCCATCAAAAGCATGGAATTCAAGCAGTTCGCGGCCGTGATCTTCCATCTCGCATTCGAGGGCACCGCCCTGGATGAATCGAGGTTTCACGCTCACATGCGGGGGATGTCCATGACCAAACGCCGGTATATCTACTATGCCCTCATCGGACCGGATCTCAGCACCCTCTACGACCTTGAAGCCCTCGCCCACAGCGCCAACCTGGTAATCAACGATCGGGAAACCCCGCACATCGACGTCATCCTGCGGAAGGGAAAACACGACTACGAAAAGCTCTTCGGACCGCTCATCAAGATGCTCCATGCTCACGGCAAGCGCTGACCCCTGAGCGTCCTTACCCCGATTCCGTCAATTCCCCTCACGGATCGGCGGGTCGATCAGATTGCCCTCATCATCAAATCGGAGGTCGGTCGGCGGACCGACCTCCGTCTCCGGTACCCCCTCTAAGGCCTCGATCAGCGGCGGCGTCGCCCAGAATTCCGTGAGGTGCCGGGTGTCCCGGATGAAGACGGCCCGGACCGATGTCGGAGGAACCGGCCCGATGGTGGTGAAGCAGGCCTGGACGGCTTTTTCGTCCGATGGCAGCCGGACCGGAATGTTGGCCTTGTGGAGGGATATCCCGGTGAGGGCGTTCATGACCGTGGCCTCGTAATCGATTTCCCTGAAGACCCGCTCGGTGATAATGTCCGCGTTGCCCACCCCCACGGCGTTGCCGGCGGTTTTCGCCGAAAGACTCAGCACGGCGATCCGGGAGGCTGAAAAGCATCCGGAGAAATCGTCTTCCTTGAGATCGACGGCCCGGCCGGTGATGTTCGGGTCCATGCCGGCGCCGGAGATCTCCTTGCCGATCCGGCCGATGACCAGGACGTCGGCCGACCGGAAGGGCAGCCGGGCCATATTGTCGATTGCCATCCGGAGGAGGTCCTGTTCCCGCTGGAGCAGCCGGCCAGCGGGAAGCCCCTCGATCCGGATCGGGTCGTCCCGGGCGTCCTCCACCACGGCAATGCCGAACCGGAAATTGCTCCGGGCCATCACCGCCTCGCCGATGGCCCGGAGCAAGGGATAGAAGCCGTGCCGGAGGGCGTGGCGATGATAGGCTAAAGCCCCCCCGTGCTTGCCCATCCCGATGCAGAGCATCTTGAAGATCCCGCTTTCCAGGGGAGCCTTGAATTTGGTGTGGGGCTTGATCCGGTTGATGCAGATCGAGTGATCCGCGTTCAGCGCGGTTTCGGAGAAGTAAACCGGGACCGATTCAAAGGCGGTCCCGATCCGGACGGCGGCCATGGCTGACCGGACCGGAGCCCCACAGGCGGCCTGGGTTACTCCTAATCGGGCGAGGACCTGTTCCTGACCTTCGGCGGTGGCCCCGCCATGGCTGCCCATGGCCGGGAAGATAAACGGCCAGGCCCCGCCGTCCCGCAACCCCTCACAGAGAGCCCGGACCATCTCCGGCAGCCGGGTGATCCCCCGGCTGCCCACCCCCACCGCCACCCGGTCGCCGGGTCGGATGCCGCTTTCCGCCCAGACCGACGCCAGGGCGGCCTTAACAACTGATGAAACATCGTCTATCGGGGATCGCGGGGGATTCATCCGGACCCGGTGAACCGGGGGAAACTCGAACGGCGCTTCAATGTAATCCGGGTATCGCATATTCAGGGCATAGTACAATCCGACGGAAAAGAAAAGGCATTTCCGGTTGACGCGCCCCAATCGATGGGATACAGAAAGATCTGGTCTGTGGTCAGACCTCTGATGTCCGATGTTTCCTTAACCCTTTCAGAAGGAGGACCCAATGGCAAAAAAACTCCTCGTCTTGCTCATCGCGCTGGCCATGGTGACGGCCGTCTCCGCCCCCGATGCGGACGCCGGCGACAACCTGATCATCGCCACCGCCACCACCGGCGGCACCTACTATCCGGTGGGGGTAGCCATCGGCACCCTGATCAGCGTCAAGCTGGCCAAACAGCATCAGATTACCGCCACGGCCATCAACTCCGCCGGCTCGGGCGAAAACGTTCAGATGCTCAAAAACAAGGAAGCCCACCTGGCCATTCTCCAGTCGCTTTTCGGCTTGAACGCCTACCGCGGCCAGGGGCCTTATGAAGGCCGGGCCGTCAAAGGCTTCCGATCCCTGACCATGCTCTGGGAAAATGTCGAGCACTTCTGCATCCTGAACAAGTACGTCAAATCCGGCACCATCGAAGATCTGGCGGGTCTCAACGAAAAATTCTCCATCGGGAAGCGGGGCAGCGGCACCGAGGGCTCCGGCCGGACCATTTTAAAGGCGTTGGGCATCGATCCGGAAAAGGAGTTGGTCCTCGAATATCTGGGATACAACCCCTCGGCCCAGGCCATGATGGACGGCCGGATCGTCGGGATGAACACCCCGGCCGGCCCCCCGGTGGCGGCGGTGACCCAGCTCTTTGCCCAGCTCGGGACCAAGCGGGTATCGGTCCTCGATTTCACCGATGCGCAGGTTTCCAAAATCCGCGAATCCTACCCCATCTGGGACCGGTTCGTGGTCAAGGCCGGGACTTATCCGGGGCAGGAATCGGACATCAACACCATTTCCCAGCCCAACTTCCTGGCGGTCCGGCCCGACATCTCCGAAGAGACCGTCTATAAGATCACCAAGACCATCTACGAAAACCTCCCCTTCCTGGTGGGCATCCACAAGGCCACCAAGGCCATGAGCCTGGATCGGGCCATCACCGGTCTCCCGGTGCCCCTCCACCCCGGGGCCCTCAAGTATTATAAGGAAAAGGGGCTGACCATTCCCGAAAGCCTGATCGAGTAGGCTCGGACCCCTAAAGCCGGACGGGCGGCGGCCGCCGCTCGTCCTCCACCCAATACGCAAAGGGGGAATTCGCCATGGCCGACACGCCCGAGGCCGTTGAGAAGGACCGTAGCGGGGAGGTCCTCGCCACCCAGCGCCGGCTTTCCGGAATCCACCGGCGGATCATCTATTGGGCCGGGGTCCTGATGGCGCTGTTCCATCTCTGGATCAACACGATCGGGATCATGCCCGAGATCCAGCGGAACGCGCTCCACTTCGCCTTTATCCTGTTTCTCGGCTACATCATCTATCCGTTTACCCGAGGGCTGGCGACCCGGACCCTCTGGCTGGATTACGGCCTGGCGATTCTCTCCGTGATCACCGGCGTCTATCTGGTGCTTTTCGAAGATGCCCTCCACGCCCGAAATGAGGTTCCCATCTTGCCCGATCTCATCTTCGCGGGCATTGCCATCATCCTGATGATCGAGATCACCCGACGGACCGCCGGCTACATCATTCCGGTGCTGGCGGTGCTCTTCCTCTCCTACGGCCTATGGCTGGGAAAATACTTTTCCGGGCTCTGGAATTTCCCCGGCGTCACGGTCGAGCGGATGCTCTATCGGATGTACTTCGCCCCGGACGGGATTTTCGGGACCATCGCCACCATCTCGTCAACCTTTGTCTTTCTCTTCGTCCTCTTCGGGGCCTTTCTGCTCAAATCAGGCGCCGGGGACTTTATCATCCGGCTGTCCATCGCCCTCATGGGGCGGATGATCGGCGGGCCGGCCAAAATGGCGGTGTTCGCATCGGGACTCATGGGGTCCATCTCGGGGAGCGCCGTGGCCAACACGGTGGGGACCGGCTCGATTACCATCCCGTTGATGAAGAAGGTCGGGTTCACCCCCCGGTTTGCCGGCGGTGTCGAGGCGGCCGCATCAACCGGCGGTCAGCTCATGCCCCCGATCATGGGAGCCGGGGCCTTTATCATGAGCCAATGGACTCAGATCCCGTATCTCACCATCGTGGGGGTCGCGATCATCCCGGCACTCCTTTACTTTTTAAGCGTCACTTTTTTCATCCACCTTCGGGCCAAAAAACGGGGCCTTGAGCCCATGGAGGGGGACGAGATCCCCCGGGTATGGGACGTGCTCAAGGAAGGCTGGAACTTCTTCATCCCGGTCCTTGCGCTCATGGGGCTGCTCATCTGGGGGTACACCCCGACCTACGCGGCCTGCGGCGGTATCGGGGCCATCGTGGTGGCCTCCTGGATCAACCCTCACACCCGGATGGGCTTCTGGGATATCATCGACGCCCTGGCCCTCGGCTCCCGGAACATGGTCACCACCGGCGTGATTCTCCTGTGCTCCGGGATCGTCATCGGGGTGGTCCTCATGGTGGGCGCCGGGATCAAATTTTCCCTGCTGATCTCATCGATCTCCGGCGGGAGCCTTCTGATCACCATTCTCCTGGTGGCCCTGGCCTCCCTGATTCTGGGGATGGGCCTGCCGGTCACCGCCTCCTACATCGTGTTAGCGGTCCTGGCGGCTCCATCCATGGAAATGCTCGGGACCTCGCTCATCGCGGCCCACATGCTCATCTTCTGGTACTCCCAGGACGCCAATGTCACGCCGCCGGTCTGTCTGGCCGCCTATTCGGCGGCCGGGATCGCCGGGAGCAAACCCCTGGAGACGGGATTCGAGTCCTGGAAACTGGCCAAGGGGATCTACATCATCCCGCTGCTCTTCGTTTACACGCCCATCCTCTTCGAAGGGCCGACCTGGCGGGTCTTTGAGACCGCCATCACCGCCTTGATCGGGCTTTTCTGCGCGGCCGTGTTTTTCGAGGGCTTCCACCTGATCCACCTCAACTGGGGCTTCCGGCTGATCTATCTCGGCTGCGCCGGACTGCTCTTGTGGCCGAATATGGCCTTGCATGGGGCCGGGGTGATTCTCATGGCGGCTCTTGTGGTCATCCAGAAGGCTTTGGAAAAGCGGCGGGCCGAGCCGGCCGAGGCCCTGTCCGGCTAATCGATAAACGAATCAGGGACACAGCGATGGACCGGCGGGGCGCATTGTTCAAGAAAATCCCTCACAAGAAGGTCAGCGACCGGGTTTTCGAGCAGATCCAGGGACTCATCGCCGACGGGACCCTTCGGCCGGATGAAAAGCTCCCCTCGGAACGGGAGCTGGTCCAGCAATTCGACGTGAGCCGGGCTTCCATCCGGGAGGCCATCATCAAGCTGGAGCTGGCCGGCTTCGTGGAACAGCGCCACGGGGAGGGGACCTTTATCCGGTCTTTCACCGAAAAGCCCCTGGCCGGCGTCTTCGAACGGTTTATCGGTCAAAAGCAGTTTATCCACGAGCTCATGGAGATCCGCACGGTCCTGGAGACCTGGGCCGCGGCGGCCGCCGCCGAACGGGCCACCGACGACGAGATCGACGGGCTCCGGGCCTGCCTTGCGGAAATGCGGCAAGCTCATGCCGAACAGACCCTCCGGTACGAGCTCAATCTCCGATTCCACCGGGGGATCTCGGAAGCCACCCGGAACACCTTCCTCACCCACATCATGAATACCTTGTCCGGATGGCTCAAACAGGTCACCGACGCCCTCGACGCCCACCTCTACGACGACGGCCGGATCTATGACGCGCTTCTGGACCAGCATATCGACATCTGCCGGGCCATCGAGGCTCGGGACCCCGAGGCGGCCCGCCGGCGGATGCTGGTTCACCTCACCTACACCGCCGAAGAGATCCGGAAAGCCCGGCTTTCGGATAGCGCCGGGGAGGATTCATAGATCCAGCGGTTTTTCCCGCCGGATTTCACCTGATTCAGCATATTATTGACGACAATCGTAATAAGTCAACGGATTATGTCGGTATTACAAAATTTGTCGGCCGATGTCAAAATTTTGTAAACTCCGGGGCGCCGGATAGACTGCAAAAATTGCAGCAAAACAATATCCTCCTGACATAACAGAACAAACCATCCTTAGACGTTTTGGCATCAATGCTGCAATGAAATCTCCTGAAAGCGGGAAGGCTTGCCGCTGAGGATTCAGGCGAGCCGAGCTCACGCCACCCGCTCTTTGTTTGGAAAAGGCAAACCGGTCGTAAGGCAGGGACGCAAAGCCTCCGGTCCGAAAACTCGGATAGCGGGGTTGCCGAACAAAGAATGAAAACTTGCTCACCATTTTTTCATTCTGCTTTTCCGCCTCTCTTACGACCTCCTTGCCGGAAAAATCATTCATTTCGAATGGGTAAGGAGGGAATCATGCACAAGCTTATCATCACCATTACCGTCGTAACCGTCGCCCTTTTAGGAACCACCGCCCACGCGGTGCCGACTCAGGTCATCGATCTGGGGGACACCACCATTGAAGATGTCCAGATCGGCTATAGCGGAGACTACAAGAAAGAGAGCCTCGAGTACTGGTTTTCCGAAAACGGCATCACCAACGAGGACGGCTCCGCCATCGATCCGGTAGCCGATCAGCTCCAGTATGAGATGTTCTACACCGATGCGGCCCGGGATTATCAGGTCGAATTTCTGGGCATCGGATACGCACGGTATCACTCGCCGTTCGGCGTCTTCACGTATGGAGGGAACCCGTTTGACGGCTTTGATGCCTCACGGCTCAACTTCTTCGATCCGCTGTTCGTGCAAAACGAGGTGCCGGACGGCAGCGTCTTCGATTTCAGCACTGACGCGGATACCTACTTCGGTTTCTACCTGAACTCCAATAACGGCGGTAACAATCTGACGACTCTGAACGCCGCCAACTCCGACGGCCTTGATCACGCCCTGTTTTACGAGACCAACAAGGGGTACACCATTGCATTCGAGGATATTGTCGGCGGGGGAGACCGGGATTACGAAGACCTTGTGATCAACTTCAGCCCCTCATCCGGGGACGGATTCACTGAGTATGGTGGCGGCAATCCGGTTCCCGAACCGGCCACTCTGGTGATGCTGGGAGTCGGCCTCATCGGGATCGGCGGGGTTGGCCGGAAGGTCCAGGGACAGCGCAAACGGACTTGATGTAATTTGGTTTCAACATCAAACGCATTCACCGGCGTGAGCGCCCGCATTTCAGAAACACTCTGTTTATCATTGCATTAGACGGAAAAAGCGGCCTCGAGGCAATCGAGGCCGCTTTTTTTGTGCGCCAGATTACGAAATACTTCTCTCTTTGAACAACAAAATTCTATTATTGTCTGATTAGTCATGTGATATGCACAAAATGGCTTGAAATCCGAGGCCGTTTTGGGTAAAAAGGCATCTATCGATATTTCTCAAGGTTCCTGGAGGCCCAATTGGTTTATAACGAAGCTCTTGCTCAACATCATTTTCAGCCGGTAAATGAAAGACTTTCGACAAACCGTCAGGTGGGAGAAGCTTTCCAATCGATATGGCAGTCAGAATCGTTAACGGTCAGCCGATAGCGGATTTTTTATCAACGAATCAATTTGAGATTAAGGAGGGGAACATGCGGATGGTTGAGTTTCTTTGCGTGAAAATCGGACTGGTATTGTTGCTGGCAGGGGGTTTTGTAGCGGGCTGTGCATCCATCGAACAGGTGACATCTACGGTAAGCGATATCATTTTGCCGCAATCCCACACCTTCACGGTCGTCGCCCCGGCGGAATACCCCGCATCGCTCAATATCAAATCCATAGAAGTCAAATCATTTGATGTGACCGGTGGTAACCAGGGGGTCGGTGATCGGTTGAAGCGCATCATCGAAAGCGAGATCGCCACCGAAGGATACCTGGCCGTGATGAACACCGGGGCGGACACGGTTGTATCGGGAACGATCCACATCGGTAAGATTCGGAAAAGATCCTACTCCGGCAAAGCGAGCGCCGTCAGCCGGAAAATTGGCGAAGAGACATCGCGGATCATAAACGACTTAATCGGAGATGATGACTCCGGCTCATCCAGAAACGAAACCGTTTACTGCCATACCAAAGAGCTGACCATCACGGGGGATTACGCCCTTCACGACAACCGGCGAGACACTCGGATCACCGGGGACAGCTTCAGTGTCAGCTTCAGTGACCGATGGCAATCTTCTGATAGCGCCATCGAAGCCGAGGCCAAAGCGCCACCGGACGAGGTGATTGTCCACAATTTGCTCGAAAGCATTGTCAAAGACATTGTCCAAGCGGTATCGCCTCATCGGGAGCAGGTAACCCGAAGGCTGGAAAAAGGCACCGACAAAAGTATCCGGCTCGGCATCACCTATCTGAAGAACGGCCGGATCGAGCAGGCCATGAGCATCTGGGATCAGGTAGCGGAAAAGACGGCGGAATCCAAAGATAAGGCGTCGGCTCTCTACAATATCGGGGTAATCAAGGAAGCCCAGGGAAAATACGTTGATGCCTTCGACCTCTTCAGCCAGGCCAACGCGCTCTGGCCGGAACGGGAGCTCTACATGCAAGCCATGACCCGGGTGGAGGAGGCCAAGCGGAAACGCGAGATCCGGGATCGACAGGTGGGCGGAGCCCAGCCCTTGTGATCGCTCGACGTACAAATCCGATGAAGCGGCTGGTGAAAACCGGCCGCAACCATGACGGACTACAAAATACCGGAAATGGGGGAAACCATGAAATCGATGAAAGCGCTGAGATGGGCGATCGGGGTGGCCCTCTGGGCCATGCTGGCGGGATGCGCCTCGACGCCGGTGGAGATTCCCCGGGGGGAATCCACCGAGCTAATCGTAAGGGGTGATATATCCGAACGGCTGGATCGGAAGTACGCCTATAGAGGTGAAGAGACGGGCAGCAGCACCATGGTCCAGGCTGAAACCACGATGCCGCAGATGTCCTCAACGCCCATCCCATCCAACGGGCTCTCTTCCCAGGAGATTGATCGTGTCAAAGGTGAGAAGCGGCTCGCCCTGGTGATTGGCAACTCGGCGTATCAGCATGCGGGTCGCCTGAAAAATCCGGTCAATGACGCTGACGCCATGAGCCGGACATTGTCCCGATTGGGATTCGATGTCAGCATCCATAAAGACCTCCACGAAAGCGACATGAAACAGGCCATCGACGAATTCGGAAGCCGCCTGGGAAATTACGACGTAGGCCTGTTTTTCTTCGCTGGTCACGGCATCCAGGTCGATGGCATCAACTATCTGATTCCCGTCAATGTGGACTTGAAATCTGAAAACGACGTGGAGTACACGTGCGTTGAGGCGGGCCGAGTGCTCGGGAAAATGGAGGATGCCGGCTGCCGGGTCAACATCGTTATGCTCGACGCCTGTCGGAACAACCCCTTCGAGCGAAGCTGGAGCCGGAGCGTCCGGGGAAGCGGCCTGGCGGAAATGAGTAACATTCCAGAATCATTGATCGCTTACGCCACCGCACCCGGCAACACCGCATCGGACGGCGATGGCGATAACGGCCTCTACACCTCCGCCGTGCTCCAGCATATTGAAACGCCCAACATCACCATCGAGGAGATGTTTAAACGGGTTCGGCGGGCCGTTCTGGAAAAAACAGGCGGGGAACAGCGTTCCTGGGAATCGACCTCGATTACCAGTGATTTCTATTTCAAAGTCGCGCCGTTGGCGGGTAAGAGCCAGGAGACCTGATCGGCGGATTTCCACTGAACTCCGGCATCGGAAAAAAATCGATCCCTCGCCATAAGCGACTCAAAATTTCTGATATGAGGCACGCCATGAAATCGAAATGGATCTGGATTTTAGTCGTCACCGGGATCGGCCTTTCCCTGTCCTTGGTGGCCTTCTGGCTCATGGACAATGATCAAATAATCGAGAGGCCCGTATCCGAAGAAAACGATTTTAGTTGGTCCAAGCGGTTGGCCCTGGTAATTGGAAACAGCGCCTATGAATCCGGTAAGCTCGTAAACCCCCTCTATGACGCCCGGGACATGGCAGGCGCCCTGGAGACCCTCGGGTTTTCCGTGTTTCTCGAACTCAACCAAGACCGCCGGGGGATGTTTCACGCGATCCGGAAATTCGGGGATCAGCTCGGTGATGATACCGTCGGTCTGTTCTATTATGCCGGGCACGGTATCCAAGTGAGAAACCGGAACTACCTTCTGCCTGTCGACGCGGATATCGATCATGAGGATGAGGTCCAATCGCAGGCCGTTGAGGCCGACCTGGTGCTCAGAAAAATGAGAGAGGCGAACAATCCTCTCAATCTCGTGATACTCGATGCCTGCCGAAACGACCCGTTTGAAAATACCTGGCACCGCGGGATCAATCATCGGGGTCTGGCCCGGATGAACGCACCCAGCGGAACGCTCATCATTTACGCCACCCGACCCGGAGAGCTGGCGCAGGACGGAGAAGGGCGAAACAGTCCCTTCACCCGCCACCTTCTGGCCAATCTGAAGCAACCCGGACTCGAGGTGGGACGAATGATTCGGCGGGTAGCCGTCGAGCTCGAAGAGGAAACCAAGGGTAGGCCGTCTAAAACCGCCTTCAAAGCTTCCTCAGCTTTTGGCCCTCAGCAGTC
>CAZWGY010000092.1:4301-12570 GCA_964633575.1 uncultured Desulfobacteraceae bacterium | reverse complement strand
CCCAAAACCTCGGAGGTCTTCCCAAAACCTCGGAGGTCTTCCCCAAAACCTCGGAAGTCTCTACCGGCGCTCCCGGGGGCGCCCCCCGTGGCCGCCCTTGCTCTCCACCCGCCGCCAGGTCCGTCTAAAGCACGGCCCCGCTCCGCGGTCGATGATTAGGACTTCAAAACGGCTCGGCTTTATAGTATAAGTGGATGGAGATGGGCCGGCCGCGCCTTTGAATCCGGAAATTCCTGGCCCATCGGAGACCATGCCCATGCAGAAAGTACTGATCGCCGATGATGATGCCCGGTTTCTCCTCATCATTCAGGCCCATCTAAAACCCTATCGGGACCGGTTCGAAGTCCTGACGGCGGAAGACGGCTTCGAGGCCATCGAGATCCTCAAACGGGAGCCCATTTCCCTCTTGGTCACCGACCTGAAGATGCCCCGGGTCGAGGGGCTCATTCTGATCTCCTACCTCAACCGGAACTTCCCCGAGGTCCCCTGCATCGTGATGACGTCCTTGAGGGCGCCTAAACTCAAGGAGCGGCTTCAGCGGGATGTTCTCTATTATCTCGAAAAGCCTTTTAAGCAAAAGACCCTGGTCGATGCCATTCTCACCGCCGTCCAGCGGGAGACGTTGAACGGCGCCGTTCAGGGAATTTCCATCGCCAGTTTTTTGCAGCTCATTCAAATGGAGCTCAAGACCTGTTTGTGCGAGATCATCCCTCCTGATGGCCGCCATGGGTATTTCTATTTCAAAAACGGCGAGCTCTACGACGCGACCTTTGGAGACCTTACCGGCGAGGCGGCCGCGCTGACGATGATCGGGATGGAACGGGCTGAAATCCACTTCCGGACCCTGCCGGTCACTCAGATCGAGCGGCGGATCGAAGGCGAGCTGACCGGCCTTATCCTCGAAGCCATGCGGCGGCGGGATGATTCACGACACTCCGCCTGATGGGAAGGAGACGACGACCGTGACGGACCCGGAGCAGCGCCCCGACACCGAGCGGATTCTGGCGGAGGTCAAACGCCGTCGGGCCGAGGGCGAGGCGGCGGCCGCGACGGAAACCGAAAAGACCGACCTGATAATCTTCGGTCTCCATGACGATTACTACGCCCTTTACGGCAGCGAGGTGACCGAGATCCTCCCTTATGAGCCCATCACCTTCGTGCCGGGGTGTCCGGATGCGATCATTGGCATTATTAACGTCCGGGGTGACATCGAGTCGGTGCTAGACCTCCACCGGGTTCTTGGCCTCGATCCCGGGGAGCCCACCCGGAAAAGCCGGATCATCATCGCCGTGGGCAACGGCATCCGATCAGGCATCCTCGTTGACCGCGTCGAAGATGTTATTTCGGTTCCGGTGGCGGACATCAAGCGGCCCATTTCCACTCTCGACCGGACCATCCGGAGATACGCGGTGGGCGGGGAAACCCTTTACGGCAACCAGTACGTGACCATTCTGGACGCCGGCAAGCTCTTCGCCGGGTTTGGAGGCCAATGATGGAGATGACGGCCCCATCCGCCGTGCCTGACGCCATCCGGGGACTGCTCTTTTCGGAAGGCGGGCTTCCCTTTGCCGTCGACATGGCCGCCATTTCTGAAATCCGGCGGATCGACCAACTCGACCATCATCACATTGCGCTGGTTTCCCTTGCTGATCGGCTGGGCCTGTCCGGCGGCGGGACCGACCGCGGGGGCGACATGGCGATCATCCTGGCCGACACCCCCGAACCGGCCGGTGTGGTGATCGGTCCGCCGGAGGCCATCGATGTCGCCATCCCCCTGGACCGAATCCACCCGCTCCCGCCGCTGATCGAAGCCGCCCGGGGGGAAACCGGCCCCGTCTGGGCGGCCGCCGACATCGGGGGGAAACTGACGTTGCTGGTGGACATCCACCGGCTGGTCGGCGACCGGGCCGCGCCATCCGAAACCAGGGAGCCGGCCACGCCTTAAACGGTCCGCTCGCGACCCAACGGCGGAGGGCCGCCGCCATCCGCCGGCAATCCCAAGCCAATGATTCACAGGACTCCGATGCCATGAACCGACGATTCTCCTTTCAAGCCATGCCCATCCGGTACAAGATGCTGGTCGGCTACTCCCTGATCTTTCTGTTCGTCATCCTCGGGGGGGCCGGCGTGATCTGGTACTTCTCCAAACGGGCGATCCAGTCCAACATTCACCAGGAGCTGCAAAACACCACCGACGCTCTCTGGAACCTGGTCACCACCACGGCCGACGCCTCGATCCGGAACCATCTTCGGGCCGTGGCCGAGACCAACCTCGAGATCGTTCAGGACTTTCACCGCCGGGCCGAAGCCGGGGAGATGACCGTCGCCGACGCCCGGGTTTCAGCCTCCCGCATACTGTTAAGCCAGACCATCGGAATCACCGGCTATAACTACTGCCTGAGCAGCGAGGGCATCGTCCTCGTCCATCCCAAATCCCAGCTCGTCGGGGCCGACCTTTCCCGCCACGATTTCGTCCGGGAGCAGATGCGGGTCAAGGCGGGCTATCTGGAATATGATTGGAAGAACCCCGGCGAGGAGCAAGCCCGGCCCAAGGCCCTCTACATGATCTATTTCGAGCCCTGGGACTGGATCATCTCCGCCTCATCCTACCGGGAAGAGTTCACCGAGCTGGTCCACGTGGACGAGTTCAGCGAGGAAGTCCTGTCCACCCGGATCGGCGAGACCGGATACCCCTTTCTCATGGACAGCCGGGGCAACCAGATCATCCATCCCACCAACGCCGGCGAGAACCTCATTAACGAGACCGACGCCGAAGGAATTCCCTTTATCCGGGAGATCCGCGAGCGGAAAAACGGGGTTATCGACTATTTATGGCGGAGTCCCGGCGAGACGACCCCCCGGCACAAGCTGGCCGTTTTCCGGTATATCCCCGAATTTGACTGGATCATGGTCTCGACGGCCTACTACGACGACTTCTATGCCCTTCTCTACCGGATTCAGGGCATCCTCGTGGTCATCGGCCTGGTCGCGGTGGTCCTGATGATCCCCCTGACCCTTTTTATGAACAGCCGGATCGTCGGCCGGCTCAAGCCCCTGTCGGAGGTTGCCCGAAAGCTGGCCCGGTGCGACCTGTCGGTGGAAGTCACCCCCGTGCCCGGCGGCGACGAGATCGATCAGTTGACCGAGGCCGTCCACGTGATGCTGGTCAACATCCGGGAGGTGATCTCCCGGGCCAAGGACGTGGCGGTCCAGGTCAATGCCTCGGTGGGCGAGATCTCCGGGGCTCTGGCCGAACAGTCGGCCACCACCTCCCAGCAGTCGGCCTCGGTCTCCGAAATCTCCTCGACCATGGAGGAGTTTTCCGCCACATCCGCTCAGATCGCCGAAAACGCCGGCGCGGTGGTCCAGATCGCCGACACCACCCTCGTCAGCAGTCAGCAGGGAGCCGAAAGCGTCTCCACGATGATGGAAAAAATGGAGGCCATCAACGCCGACAACCAGAACAACATCCAGGAGATCATGTCCCTCCGGAAAAAGGCGGAGGAGATCACCAAGATCATGGAGCTGATCAACAACATCGCCGACCAGACCCGGCTCATCGCCTTCAATGCCGCCATCGAGGCATCCGGGGCCGGGGAGAGCGGCAAGCGGTTCGGGGTGGTGGCGGTGGAAATCCGACGGCTGGCCGACAACGTCACCGAGTCCACCGGCGATATCGAAAACAAGATCGGCGAGATCCAGGACGCCGCCAACCACATGGTCATCGCTTCGGAAAAAAGCACCAAGGGCATTCAGGACGCTCTCCATTCCTTTTCCCAGACGGTGGACCTGCTCAACGAGATCCTCAACGGGGCCCAGGAAACCACCGACGCCGCCAAGCAGATATCCCTGTCCACCCAGCAGCAGAAGACGGCCACCGAGCAGATCGTTTCCGCCCTCCGGGACATCGCCGAGGGGTCTGAAGGGTCATCCCGAGCCATCAACCAGATTTCGGCCGTCAGCAAAAAGCTCGCCGAGCTGTCCGATGACTTGCAGTCGCTGATGGAAAAATTCCGGATCATGGAGTCATGACGCCGATCCGGGTCCTGGTGGTGGACGATGACCCGTTTACCCGGGATTTCATCACGTCGATTCTCGCCTCGGACGGGGGTATCGAGGTGGTCGGACAGGCCGGGGACGGCGCGTCGGCCGTTCGACAGGTCGCCGCCCTGAAGCCCGACCTGGTGACCATGGACATCAACATGCCCGGGATGAACGGAGTGGAGGCCATCCGGCGGATCATGGCCGCCCATGCCGTCCCGATCCTGGTGGTCACATCCCAGGACGACGCCAACACCGCTTATGCCGCCATTTCCGGCGGGGCCCTCGAGGTAATGCCCAAGCCCGACCCGGACCGATCCAGAATCTTTATCAACAAAATCAAGCTTCTGGCCAAGGTTCGGGTGATTCCCCACATCCGGGGCGAGGGCCATCGCCGTCGGCCGGGGGCAGGCGCCCAGGCGGCAATGCCCCCGGACATCCCCTCCGTCACCGAGATGATCGTGGCCGTCGCGTCTTCCACCGGCGGCCCCCGAGCCCTGGCCACGCTGTTGAGTGCCCTCCCGGCCGCCTTTCCCGCTCCCATCGTCATCGCTCAACACATCACCGACAACTTCGCCGCCGGGATGGCCGACTGGCTGAACGGCTTGACCCCTCTCACCGTCAAGACCGGGGATGCCGGGGAGCGCCCGGCGGCCGGCACCGTCTATCTCGCTCCGTCGGGCGTCCATATTGATATCAACCGGTGGCGACGGATTCGTCTGGGAGCCCGGAGTCCCGGCGACATCTACTACCCATCGGGCAACCGGCTGCTCACCTCGGCCGCCGAAGTTTACGGCGATTCGGCCATCGGGGTGGTCCTCACCGGGATGGGCGACGACGGCACGGCCGGCATCCGCCGGATCAAGGCGGCCGGAGGGGCGACCATTGCCCAGGACGAGGCCACATCAGTGATCTTCGGAATGCCCCGGATGGCCATCCAAAGCGGCTGCGTGGACCATGTCCTGCCCATTTCCGAAATCCCGGCCCGGTTGATCCGCCTGATCGGAAAACGGGGCCGCCGACGGCCAGATAACTTGGGTGATGGGTGATGGGTAATAGGTGATAGGTGATAGGTAATAGGTAATTAGGTGATAGGTGATAGGTGATAGGTGATGGGTAATTAGGTGATGGGTGATGGGTGATGGGTGAGCACGAGCAAAAATCTAAAATCTAAAATCTAAAATCATAAATCAATGGATCTGAACCCGTTTAAAACATTTCTTCGGAAAAAGACCGGCTTTACCATCAAACCGGACCTCGTTGATCGGCTCGCCCGGGAGCTCCCCGCCCTGATGGCCCGCCGGGGCATCCGATCAGCCGAAGCCTACCTGGCCCTTCTGGACCGCGACCCGGACGCCTTCCACGAAGTCGTCACCCTTTTGACCGTCAACGAGACCTATTTCCACCGGGAGCCGGACCATCTCCGCCTGATGACCCGGCGGCTCGTCCCCGAGATCGCCGCCCGGAAACCGGATGGGGAACCGATCCGCGTCCTGAGCGCCGGATGTTCCAGCGGGGAGGAGCCCTACTCGATTGTCATTTCCCTGGCCGAGGCCGCCGGCGGTCGGCCGACGGCGGACCGGTACGCGGTTTTCGGCGCGGACATCGACGGCGATGCCGTCGCCAAGGCCAGGCGGGGCCATTACGGCGGGCGGGCCTTCCGGTCGCTCCCGCCGGGATTGCGGGACCGGTATTTCGTTCCCGAAGCGGGCGGACGGTTTCGGATCCGGGAAGCCGTCCGACAGGCCGTAACCTTTTACACGGTCAACCTGCTCAATCGCCCTTATCCGCCGCCCCTGGAGAACATGGACCTGATCTTTTACCGGAATGTTTCCATCTACTTCGACCCGGCCACCCAGCGGACGATCTTCGGGCACCTCGGCGATATCCTGAACCCGGGCGGATACATTCTCGTCTCCTCCACGGAAACCCTCTCCCACGACTTCAAGGTGCTGCGGCTGATGGCCCTTGACGGGGTCTTTTTGTACCATAAGGACCCGGCCGGCGGGGAAGCGCCCCTGCCCATCGGTCCGCCATCAACGGGGAGCCGGCCGCCATCCCCCCGGAAGGCACCGGCCCGCTCCCGCCCCCGGCCGCCGGCACGGCCCGCCGGGCCATACCCGCCTCGCGCCGCGGCCGAGACAACGGCGCCGACTTATAACGAGGCCCTGGACGCCGCACGGAACAAGCGCTACGATCAGGCCCTGGAGATCCTGGACCGGCTACTCGCCCGGATCCCCCCGGCCGATGGGACAGCGGCCCGGACCCTCAAGGCCGCGATCCTGATCAATCAAGGCCGGACCGCCGCGGCAAAGGCGCTCTGCGAAGCCGTGCTGGATAGCGATCCCCTTCGAACCGAGGCATCCCTTCTCCTGGGAATGATCGCCCGGCGGAGCAACGACCTTGATGCCGCCGTCCGGCGGTTCAAGGAGACCCTTTACGGGGATACCGCCAACTGGCTGGCCCATTTCTATCTGGCCGAAATCTACCAGAGTCGGGGGGAGACCCAGCGGATGCGGCGGGAATACGGGATCGTCATCGACCTTCTGTCCCGGGGCGGGTTTTCGGATCACGGCCTGTCGTTTTTTTCCCTGCCGTTCACCGAGGCCGAGATCATCCACCTCTGCCGCCAGAACATGGCGTCCTGATCCGGAGTCGAGACCGTGGCCTTTGACAAGTCAAAATTCATCCCCCGGTTCGTGGAAGAGGCGAGGGAGCACCTCAGAGCGTTGAGCTCGGGGCTGGTCAGCCTGGAAAAGGCCCCTGATGACGCCGAGACTCTGAACGGCATATTCCGATCGGCTCACACCATCAAGGGGTCCGCCCGGATGATGAAGCTGATCCCGATCAGCGAGCTGGCTCACAAGCTCGAAGACACCCTGGACGGCCTTCGATCGAACCGGGTTGTTCCCGAACAGGGCCTGTCGGACCTCCTCTTTCGGACGATCGATGCCATCGAGGCGATGCTGGACGCGGTGGACGCCGGCAGACCCCTTGACGATCCCCCGGCGGATCTCGTCGCGACCCTGGAACGGGCGGCGGCCGGCGAGCCGGTGCCGCCGTCGGCCCCGGCAACGGAAACGGCGGCCGAGCCGGCGGCGCCGGCCGCTGATGCCCCCCCGGATACCCCATCCGCTCCCGATCCCGCCGCGCCGGCCAACCTTATGACGGAGCCGGCCGAATCCCCCGCTCCGTCGGCACCGCCGGCGCCCGAAGCCGTCCCGTCGTCTTCGCCGGGGCCGCCGGCCGACGGGGTGATCCGGCCCACCGGGACGGTCCGGATCAACGCCGACAAGCTCGACGAGCTGATCAAGCTCATGGGCGAGATCGTCTCCGGCCACACCCGGGCGGAACAGCGGCTGGTGGAAATCCGGGAGCTGGAAAAGCTGGCCCGGCGGCAGGCGGCCCTCTTGCCCGATTCCCCGGACCGGGTCACCGAACGGGGATGGGAGGAGATCCGGGCCTCGGCCCGAGCCCTTCATGAGGCGGCCCAGTCCTTTCTGACCGCCTATAAAGAGGATGTCAACGTCTCCGGCCTGCTCACCAGCGACCTTCAGGAACGGGCCATCCGGATGCGGATGATGCCGCTTGCCACCATCTTCGATCCCCTCGGGCGGACCGTCCGGAACCTCGCCCGAGGGCTCGACAAAGCAGTGGATCTCGTCATCGAGGGCGCCGAGACCGAGCTCGACAAGAAGATCATCGAAAAGATCGGCGACCCGCTGCTCCACATGATCCGAAACAGCATCGACCATGGGATCGAGCCTTCGGCGGAGCGCCGGGCCGCCGGGAAGCCGGAGCGGGGAACCCTTCGAATCCGGGCCGGCTACGAGGGGGGCAACGTCCTGATCGAGCTCTCCGACGACGGCGCCGGGATTCCCGTGGCCGCGCTCAAGGAGAAGGCCGACCGAAAGGGGCTCCCGGCGGCCACCGACCTGTCCACGGTCACCGAGTCGGAGCTGGTCAACCTGATCTTCGTTCCGGGCCTCAGCACCAGCGAGCTGATCACCGACATCTCCGGGAGGGGCGTGGGGATGGACGTGGTGAAGCGGAACATCGAGGACCTCAAGGGCTCCATCCAGGTCCGGACCCACGCCGGGACGGGGACGACCATCCAGCTCCGGCTCCCGCTGACCATGGCCGTCATCCACGTCCTGTTCATCACGGTTTCCGGGATGACCTTCACGGTGCCGGCCAACTTCATCGAGGAGATCATCCGGGCCGATGC
>CAZWGY010000092.1:0-4201 GCA_964633575.1 uncultured Desulfobacteraceae bacterium | reverse complement strand
TGATCCTCATCACCTCCATGGGCAGCGAGAAGCTCGGGCTGGTGGTTGACGCGCTGATAAACGAGGCGGACGTGGTGATCAAGCCGCTCCCGCCCCACATGGCCGATGTCCAGATGGTCTCCGGCGCCATTGTCTCGGGGACCAACGAAATTTTCAACGTCCTGCATCCGCCCAAGATCATCGAAGCGGCCCGGGACCTCCGGCGGGGGGCTCCGGTCCCAACCGCCGGAGAAGCCGAGGCGCCGGCCCGGAAACTTCAGATCCTGGTGGTCGATGATTCGGTTTCCACCCGGGAGATCGAAAAGAGCATCCTCGAGTCCTACGGTTACGCCGTGGATCTGGCCGGTGACGGAATGGAGGGGCTTGAGCGGGCTCGCGGCGGGCACTACGATCTGGTGATCACCGACGTCGAGATGCCTCGCCTGGACGGGTTCTCCCTGACCGAAACCCTCCGGTCCGAGACGGAATACGCTCAGACCCCCATCATCCTGGTGACCTCACTGGACCGGGAATCGGACAAGCGGCGGGGGATTCAGGTGGGAGCCGATGCCTACATCGTCAAGGGCGGTTTCGACCAATCCACCCTGATGGACGCGGTGCGGAACCTCGTGGGACGGTCCGAGCCATGAGGCGGGGGTTTTCTTTGAGCCCGTTCGATGGTATCATGATTCGATCGAAACTGGATTCATTATTATGACCGGAACCGCCGACCACAAATTGGACGCGACCCCCGGCCCCCGAATTCTGGTGGTTGACGATGACCCCTTTGTCCGGGTCATGTTGACGGAGCTCCTGACCGAGGCGGGCTACGGGGTCGAGACCGCCCGGAACGGCCGGGACGCCCTCGACCGGTTTCTGGAACCGCCGCCCGTGGATCTCATCCTTTCGGACATGAACATGGCGACCATGGACGGCATCCAGCTCGTCCGACGGGTCCGGGAGCACGACGCCGAGCTGCCGGTCCTTATTCTCACCGTCAACAACCGCGTCTCCGTGGCCCTGGAGGCGATCGCGAGCGGAGCCAACGACTATCTCCTCAAGGACGAAAACATTGCCGAAACCATTCTCATCCGCCTGGAAAAAGCGCTCCAGAAACAACGACTCAGAACCGAAAACCGCCGCCTGGTGGCGGATCTGATCGAGAAAAACGAAGCGTTGTCCGCCGCCAATGCCGAACTGACCGAGCTCGACCAGGTCAAAAACAAGTTTCTGGGGATCGCCGCCCATGACCTCCGCGGCCCTATCGCCAACATCATCGGCCTGTCCGATATCATATTGAGTTATATGGATACCGGCGCCGACGACCCGGGCCAGGACACCAAGCTTCTGACCATCCACACCCTGGCGGACAACATGCTGCGCCTCATCGATGAGCTCCTCGATGTCTCCATCATCGAAAGCGGACGGCTGGAGCTCAAACCCAGGCCGGGCAATCTCCGGCCCCTGCTGGTGGAATCCATTCGGCTCAACCGGGCGATGGCCGACAAAAAAGGGATCGATCTGTCCATCGACCTCGATTCGGTCCCGGATACCGTGTTCGACCCGCCTCGGATCATCCAGGCCTTCGAGAACTACCTGAACAACGCCGTCAAGTACTCCCCGCCCGGCACCACGATTACCATCTCCCTGACCGGTGATGCCGAGGGGGTCCGGGTTGGAGTGACCGACGAGGGGCCTGGGATTTCCGAGGCCGACCAGGGCCGGCTTTTTACCGCGTTTGAAAAGCTGGACGCCAGGCCCACCGGCGGCGAGCCGAGCACCGGGCTGGGGCTGGCCATTGTCCGAAAGGTCATCGAGGCCCATGGGGGCGGGGTTTTTGTCCGGAGCCGGCCGGGCGAGGGGGCGACCTTTGGGTTTGTCCTTCCCACCGAACCGGTCGAGAGGTCAACCGACGGATGACTCCGGAATCGTCCCATCCTACCGTCCCCATCCCGGCTTTCTCCCCGGCCGACGTGGAGGCCCCTGACCTTTCCGGTCCCTACCGGATTCTTCTGGTCGATGACGACCCGTTTGTCCGGAACCTGCTCGGCGAGCTCCTGGAATCTGAGGGATACACGGTCGCCACCGCGACAAACGGCCGGGAGGGTCTCGACTGCTGCCTCGAAGACCGGGATGTCGAGCTGGTCATCTCCGACATGAACATGGATGAGATGGACGGACTCGAGTTCATCAAGGCCTTCCGTCGGCACGATCCCCAGACCCCGATCATCATCCTGACGGTCAACGACGAGATCACCGTGGCCCTGGATGCCTTGCGCAGCGGCGCCGACGATTACATTTTAAAAGACGAGACCATCACCGAGACGATCCTGTTCTCCATCCGCCGGGTGATGGAAAAGCATCTGCTCAAACAGCGGTACATCCGCCTGCTGGAGGAGCTTCAGCGGAAAAACCGGGAGCTGGAGCGGCTCTCCTTTCTGGACGGGCTGACCGGGATTCCCAACCGCCGGTATTTTGACAAGACCGTCCGGCAGGAATGGCGACGGACCCGGCGGGAGGGGCTCCCGCTGTCCCTGATCATGATTGACATCGACTTTTTCAAGGCATACAACGACGCCCTCGGCCACCTCCAGGGGGATGACTGCCTCCGGCAGGTGGCCCGTACCCTGGAATCGTCCCTCCAGCGGCCGGGGGACATGGCATTCCGGTATGGCGGCGAAGAGTTCGCCGTGATCCTCCCCCGCACGGACGCGGAGGGGGCGATGGCCGTGGCTGAAAAAATCCGGGAAGCGGTGAGCGGCCTTTCCATCCCCCATCCCCGCTCGGAAATCGGGGATACGATCACCATCAGCCTCGGACTCGCCACAAGCCCGCCGGAAAGCCCGGAGGACCGGGAAGCCTTCATCGCCCGGGCCGACGCGGCCCTTTACGCCGCCAAACAGGCCGGGCGCAACCGAATCACCGCCGCCGAATAGCCCGCCGGGAGAACAATGACCGCCACACCGATTCAAATCCTCGTGGTTGATGATGACCCGCTGGTCCGGGAAATGCTCCGGGAAATCCTCACCGACAGCGGCTACCGGGCCGAAACCGCCGAAGACGGCCAGGCCGCCCTCGACCGGCTTGCGGCGGGAGACCCGGTTGACCTGATCCTTTCGGACATGAACATGCCCCGGCTGGACGGGCTGTCGCTCATCCGGACGCTCCGGGGGCGGGGAGAGGATGTTCCGGTGATCATCCTGACCGGCAACGAAGAGATTTCGGTGGCCCTCGAGGCCCTGGACGGCGGGGCCAATGATTACCTGCTCAAGGATGAAAACATCGGGGAGACGGCCCTGCTCTCCGTCCAAAAGGTTCTGGAAAAGGAGCGTCTGGAGCTTGAAAATAAGCAGCTTTTGAGCGATCTGGCCCGTAAGAACGAAGACCTTGAGGGCTCGAACCGGGAGCTGATCGAGCTCAATCTGATCAAAAACAAGTTCCTCACCATGGCGGCCCATGACCTGAGAAACCCTATCATCGCCATCCGTGAGCTCACCGAGATCCTCACCGACCATGACTATGCGCGGCTCACCAAGCCCGAGCGACGCCAGTATCTGGAGATCATCCACAAGACCTCCCATGAAATGCTCAACTTGCTAAACGACCTGCTCGACGTCTCGATCATCGAAAGCGGCCGGCTGGAGATCCGGTCCGAGTCGGTGGATTTGCGGTCTCTGATCGCCGACCGGGTCCGGATCAATCAGGTGGTGGCGGAAAAAAAGGGAATCCGGATTGAAACGGACATCCCCGAAATCCCCCGGCTGGGGCTAGATCCGGGACGGATTGTCCAGGTCTTCGACAACCTGATGAGCAACGCCATCAAATTTTCCCCGAAAGGGTCGCGAATCCGGGTCGGGATGACCGCCGGGGCGGAAACGGTCCGGGTGGCCGTGACCGATGAGGGGCCGGGGATCGCCGACGACGAGATCGACCGGCTTTTCGGCGAGCTGGAGCGGCTCAGCGCCCGGCCCACCGGCGGTGAGCCGAGCACCGGCCTGGGCCTGGCCATTGTTAAAAAGGTGGTCGAGGCCCACGGGGGATCGGTGGGCGTCACGAGCCGGGAGGGCCACGGTGCCACCTTCTACTTCGACCTTCCCCGCCGGCCCCCTCCGGCTTCCGCCTGATCCCGCCGCCATCGAATCAAGCCTCGAAAGCAAATCCTGGCTTGCCAGCAAAGAGACCTCCGAGGTTTCCAGCAAAGAGACCTCCGAGGTTTCCAGCA
>CAZWGY010000091.1:8918-12572 GCA_964633575.1 uncultured Desulfobacteraceae bacterium | reverse complement strand
GAGACTTCTTGGCGCGCGGGAAAAGCATCTCGCGGAGATTGAAAGTCTTCCGGCCGCGGTCAGTCGTCTTGCAGGGGAATCAGAGTCCGGTAGAGGCTCACTCCGGTGTAGAGGAAAATATAGCCCACCGACAGGAAGCGGAGCAGGCCGTTGGTTTGGGGGTAGATCCACAACAGGCCGGCGGTTGCGGCACCCCAAATTAATGTGGCTATGAGCATGGCCCGGCGGAGGGTCGGGTTCCGGGTGAGAAATTCGAGCCGGGACGGGTAAACGTACTTGACGGGCACGAAGACGAGGAGGGCTAAGACGATGATAAAGGCCAGGTTGGTCCAGGGCGGTGTGTCCCAGAGGTAAAGGTAGAGGACAACGATGTTCCAGTAGGATGGGAAGCCCTTGAAGAAATGGTCTTCGGTTTTGGCGTCCACCTGAGAAAACTGATAGGCCGAGACCAGAACCACGAGCATGGCGCCGAAGAAGCGCCAGCCGGGAGGCAGGAGATTGGCGGCGATCATGAAGAAGGCGGGGACGATGACGTAGTTGACGTAATCGATCATGTTGTCCAGCAACGCCCCGTCGATCTGGGGCGCCGCGACCTTGATGCGGGCTCGTCGGGCCAGGCTGCCGTCGGATGCGTCCACGACGATGGCCGCGGCCATGAGCCACAGGGCATAGTGGAACGCGCCCCGGTTGATGGCGTCCAGACATAGGATGGCCAGAACCGCTCCGGCCGCGGTAAACCCGTGAACCAGCCAGGCAATCAGTCGTTGCCGGGCGGATACGATCTCCTCAAATGTGTCGTTTATATCCATAACTCCTTGTTTCCCGAACCGCCGTCCGCCGTCCGGCGGCCTCGGTCGGATTGCATCATGTCTTGAAAGCGGTCCCTAAGCGGTGTATAAAGGTCATTGGTCTTATGGCGTCGGGGTGGGTGGATTCCTGTCCGCAAGCCCGTCAATCGCCCCGGCACGATGAAGGGCGGTATAGCATGGATTGACCTTGAAGGCAAACTTCTACCCATGGATTGGACAACTGAAACAGTCGGTTTTTTCGTAGTGATCCTGGTCCTTGGGGCGCTTTCCGCCGGAGCCGGGACGGGCAGTGAAGTCCCGCCGACCCTTCGTTTGGGAAAAGACCTGGTATTCATCGAGGTGCCGGGCGGTTGCTTCGATATGGGGCAATCGGAGGGGGACCCCGACGAGCGGCCGGTTCATCGGGTCTGCCTGTCTCCGTTCTGGATGGGGCGAACCGAAGTGACCAACGCGGCCTTTCGCCGGTTCCGGCCAGACCACCACAGCGGGTCCTACCGGGGCCGGTCCCTGAATGGGGACCGTCGGCCGGCGGTCAACCTGAGCTGGTCCGATGCGATGGCCTTCGCGGCCTGGGTCACGGACCGGAGCGGGGGCCGGTACCAGGTTTCCCTGCCCACTGAGGCTCAGTGGGAATGGGTCTGCCGAAAAGGGGGCGCCGGTCTCCGGATGTCGTCACCCTGCGCGGGGGCCAATGTTTACGACGGCGATGCCGAGGCGGTCTTCGACTTTCCCTGGCCCCGGTTTTCCTGCCGGGACGGGTGGCCGGTGACCGCGCCGGTGGGGCGGCGTCGGCCGGATGCCCTCGGCCTGTATGACCTGATCGGCAATGTCTGGGAATGGTGCGCGGACCGCTACCGGCCCGACGCTTACCGGCATCACGACCGGCGGAATCCAAGGATCGAAGGGCCGGGGATGAGCCGGGTGGTCCGGGGCGGAGGGTGGAGCGACGAGCCGAAACACGTGGGCTGCGGCCAGCGCGACGGCTACTGGGATGATTACCGGGGGCCGTTTGTGGGCTTCCGGCTGGCGGTAACGGACTGACGAGGCGGATAGGTGACGGTGGATCGATCTGAGGTCTATATCGGAATGTGCCGTGCGGCGGAGGATGTGCAGGAGCTGTGGCGGCCCGCTCACGGAGATTTCTACCTCGACGAGGACGGCCGGGTGACCTGCTGGGTGGAGCCGGGTCCGGACCAGCGGCGGGGGGGGTTTCTGGTCCGGCGCGAGGGGGCGGTCATCCGGATGAGCCGCTATGTCTGGCTGCCCCGTCAGGATCAGCTCATCGAGCTGGCTCAGGAGCCGGGACGGCGGTTCGAGCGGACCACTCAGGTTTTTTTCGACTGGGTTAAAGCCCCCTATACCGATGGGAAGTCCCCACCCTCCGAGGAGTTCGCATCCCTGGAGCAGCTCTGGCTCGGCTTTGTGATGCAGCGGAAGTTTTTCCGTCGGTGGGACGGCTCGGCATGGGCTCGAATGCCGCTCTGGCCGGTCTAACCCGGTTTTCCTCACATTGCTCCGCCATCGCCGACCATCACAACAGCCCCTGCTCCTTGAGGATAGTCATGGAACGGCCGCCGATGTTGGTGACCTGGCTGAGGGCCTGGGTGAGGTGGAAGGCGGCTTCCTGGGGGACACCGGAGTTGACCATTACGATGGCGGTGTTCATCGGCTTTTCCACCGGTTCCCAGGAGATGTCGCCGGTGAGGGTCTGGGCCAGCCGGACCTCATTGAGCAGCAGATGGAGATTTGTCCGGATGATCCGTTCGGCCCCGGCCCGATCCGCCTGATGGAGACCGGGCAGCAGCTCGAAGCTCTGGGTGAGCCAGAGAATCCCGGTCTTGATTTTTTCGCTCTGGGCAAACGCCACAATGGCCTCTTTGACGTCCATATTCGCCTCTCCTCCTTAGATTGTCCTCGAAAACCGGATGATAACCGGCGCCCGTCCCATCCTTGCGCCGCCGGACCAGCCTATCGGTCCCCGTCTCGTTTTTCAAGGCTTTTTCCGGCCGCCGGCCGGCGTCATTGACAGGGATGGCGATTTTGGATAGCGTATCGGGAACATGAACGGAGCCGCCGGTAACCGGCGGACGGAGGCGTCAATGGCTCGGGATGAGTTCTGGTTCCGCCACCCGCGTTGCATCGAGTACGCCCAGATCGATGCCCAGGGGGTGGTTTTCAACAGTCACTACCTGACATTTTTCGACACGGCCATCTACGAATATCTCCGGGCGGTGGGCTTTGATTTGAAGGCCCACGTCCGGGAGCGGGGCGAGGATTTCCACACGGTCCGGGCCGAGGTCGATTTCCTCAGCCCCATCGAATACGGCGAGGAGATCGAGGTCTGCGCCCGGGTCGCCCGGACCGGCCGGTCAAGCATCCATTTTGCTCTGGAGATTTACAGGGAGAACGCCGCTGATCCAGCCGCCCGGGGCCGGGTGGTCTGGGTCAACACCCATCAGGCCCATCGCCGGTCCGTCCCGTTGCCGACCGACCTGACTGACCGGATTCAAAGCCGGGAGACCGGGCCGCGAAACCCCGGCGGGCCGGCCCCGACGTCTGGATGAGGAGTTGCCGACATGTCTGATAGCCATTTCCCGCAAACGGCCAAACCCTTTGAAATTCAAGCTTACCGCCGTCCCAAGGACCCGAGGGAGCTCCGGAAGACCCATGTCGCCTTTACCGGTTCGCCCCAGAAGCACCCCACCGATGAGGATGCCCTCATTCTGGTGGCCGACCCTTACAGCGACAGTACGCTTTATTACGAGATCCGGGCCCGGGATATCGCCTATGCGGAGCCGCTCCCCAGCGTGGTGGACATGGACGGCCGGACCGTCAACACCGTCCG
>CAZWGY010000091.1:3674-8818 GCA_964633575.1 uncultured Desulfobacteraceae bacterium | reverse complement strand
CACCCATGAAAATCGGTATCATCATTGTAATCATCCTCGGCCTGCTGACGGCCGGGGCCCTCAATTACCACATCATCCTGGTGGACGGGGGGATCAAGATCCTGAAAAAGGCGGACATGACCCTCGAGTACACCTTCGTGGATGCCCGGGGCGCCAAGAAGTTCAAACTGTTTTTGATCCCCGAGCTGGCCGAGGCGGGGCTCAAGGAGCTGCTCCGGGAGGAAGGCATTACCGTCGAGCGCTGAGATCCCCGGATACATCCCGCGGCGGTCTCCGGCGCCGGGATGCCATGATGATCCGGAAAGGCAGCTCGATGACCCGCTCGAACAAGTACCCGGCCAGCATAAGGAGCAGGATAAGGGGAACCTTGACGAAGGTCGGAAGTGTCGGTCCGTCGGTTTTCATTGGAGCGGTCTCCGTTTTGGGAGTCAGGTGGCGCGATCCGGTTGCCCGCCGGCGTCCCGAAACGGGACGCGGGCATCTGGATAGCATGACTCCGGCCCCCTTTCAATATCCGGTTCCATCGATGACGTGGGGAAGACATCCATGAAATACACCATCACTGACCTGATCCCGGTGACCACGGTCCAGGAGCTGACCACGTCATTTTACATGGCCACGGGGATTCCCAATGCCATCATCGATTTCTCGGGAACGGTGATTACCGCCTCGGGGTGGCAGGAGATCTGCACCCGGTTTCACCGGCAACACCCCGAGGCCAAGGCGGCCTGCATCGACAGCGACGTGGCCGTCACGGAGCGGATTCAGCGAGATGGGGAGCCCTACGCGGTTTACGAATGCCCCCATGGACTCACCGACGCGGCGGCGCCCATCGTCGTCGATGGGGAGCACCTGGCCAATTGTTTTACGGGCCAGTTCTTCACCCGGAAGCCGACGGCCGAAGACCTCGCCCGGTTCCGGGAGCAAGCCCGGCGGTACGGGTTCGTCCCGGAGGATTACCTCAGTGCCGTCCGCCGGGTGCCGGTCATCGAGAGGTCTCGGCTCACCCATATTCTGAATTATCTGAGTCGATTCGCCGAGCTGCTGGCCGAAACCGGACTGGCCCGGCTGAATGCCCTCCGGAGCCGGGATGAGCTCGAAGCGCGGGTGGCCGAGCGGACCGCGGAGCTCAATGCCCTCAACCAGGAACTCCGAAACCAGGAGGCGCGATACCGACGGCTGGTGGAGCGATCCCCGGACATCCTTTACTCCTTTTCTCCGGAAACCGGCGGGTCTTATGTCTCCCCGAGGGTCACCGAGGTCCTCGGCTATTCGGTGGCGGAGCTCCAGGCCGACCCCTTTCTCTGGCACCGGTCGATTCATCCCGACGATAAGCCGGCGGTGGACCGGGTCATCCGGGGGTTTGCCGAGGGCCGGGATTTCGAGATCGAATACCGGATTCAGGACGCTCAAGGTCAGTGGCATTGGCTCTATGACCGGTCCATCGGGCGGGAGAACCATCAGGGGGCGCCGGTCATCGAGGGGCTGGCCATGGACATCACCGACCGGAAGGAGACCGAGGATGCCCTGCGGGAAAGCGAAACCCGGATTCGGATGATCACCGACTCCCTGCCCGTCCTTATCGCCGAGCTGGACCGGAATCTCCGGTACGTTTTCCTCAACCGCCGCTATGAGGAGCTGTTCGGGCTGGCCCCGACGGCCGGCGTCGGTCTCCATGTCCGGGACGTCCTCGGCGAGCAGGGGTTTGAAATCGTAGCGCCTTATCTCCGCCGGGTCTTGGCGGGGGAAAAGATTTTTTACGAGTACGAGCTGCCCCTGCCGGACGGCATCGCCCAGACGGTCTATGCCCACTATCTCCCCCGAATCGACGACGACGGGGAGGTAAAAGGGATCTACGTCTGGGCTCAGGACGTCACCGCCGCCAAGCAGACCGAAGAGCACCTCCGGCGGGCTTATGAAGAGATTTCCGCGGCCAAGGAGACCCTCGAGTTTGAAAACACCCAGCGCCGGCAGACCGAAGCCCAGCTCGAGGTTTTACTCAAGGAGACGGAGCGGGCGAACCGGGAGCTGGAGGACTTCGCCTATGTGGTCTCCCATGACCTCAAGGCCCCTCTCCGGGGGATCAGCTCCCTGACGAATTGGATCGCCGAAGATTACGGTGACCAGTTGGACGCGGAGGGTCGGGAATACATCGAGGACCTCAAGGGCCAGGCCCGGCTGATGCACAACCTTATTGACGGGATTCTCCAGTATTCCCGGGTGGGCCGGGTCAAGGTGGCTCCGGAGTCCGTGGACACCGACACTCTGGTCCGGGAGACCATCGAGAGCCTATCGCCGCCCGATTCGATCGATATCCGGGTGGACGGCATCCTTCCCCTGGTCACCTACGACTATACCCATCTCCACCAGGTCTTCCAGAATCTCATCGACAATGCCATCCGACACCTGGGCAAGCCCGAAGGGGAGATCGTCGTCTCCTGCCGGGAGCCGCAAACATTCTTCGAGATCTGTGTCCGGGACACCGGCGTCGGGATTCCGGAACGCCATTTCGAGCGGATTTTCAAGATGTTTCAGACCCTGGGCACTGACGCCGGGTCGGATTCGACCGGAATCGGCCTGGCCCTGGTCAAGCGGATCGTGGAGCGTCACGGCGGGACGGTGCGGGTGGAATCAACGGAAGGGGAAGGCAGCGCCTTTTACTTCACCGTGCCCCGGCAGGCTTCGGGCCCCATTGGCCAGGACGGAATACGGGTTCTCCTGATCGACGACAACGCGGAATTTTCCGCGGTGACCACCCGGATGATCCAGCGGGCCGGGGGCGAGGTCCTCTGGGCCGAAGGGGGCGATACGGCCCGGGGATTTCTGGCCGACCCGACCCGGGAGATCAACCTGATCCTCCTGGATGTCTTTCTCCCCGCCGACGACACCCTGACCTTGTACGAATCCCTCCGCCGGCTTCGTCCCGCCACCCGGATCATCGCCTGCACGGGCATGGGCGGGACCGATGAGCTGAGCGCTCTGGAGGCGGCGGGAGTGGATGGGGTGATCCACAAGCCCTTCCATTACAACGAGCTGATAGAGCTGTTGGGGCAAACCCGCCCGGACGGATCGGAGACCCCATGAAAAATACGGTGCCCATCCTGCTGATTGAAGACAATCCCATCGACGTCAAGACCGTCAAGCGGGCGTTCAAGAAAAACCGGATTATCAACCCCCTCTTCGTGGTTCGAAACGGGGAGGACGCCCTGGCCTTTCTCCGACATGAGCCCCCTTACACCGACCCCGACACGTCGCCTCAGCCCGGCCTGATGCTCCTGGATCTGAACATGCCGGTGATGAACGGGATCGAGCTGCTCCAGGAGATCAAGGCCGACAACGAGCTCCGGCGGATTCCGGTGATCGTCCTGACCACATCCCATGAGGAAACCGACCGGGTAAAGAGTTTCAACCTCGGGGTGGCCGGCTACATCATCAAGCCGGTGGACTTCGATAAGTTCGTAGAGGCCGTCCGGGTCATCGACCTCTACTGGTCCCTGAGCGAGCTTCCCTGAAAGGGCCGGACCCGGACGGGAGGCGGGATCATTGCCCCTGCATCTCTTTCATTTTCTCCCGCATCTCCTTCATTTTCCGCTCGATCTCATCCCGATCGGGCGCCTGGCCGGATTCCCCGCCGCCGGGCATCTGGAAGCCGCCCATGCCCATGGCCTCCTGGATCGAGCCGGCTTCGGTGTAGCCGTCGGGGATCTCGAAGAGCCGGGATGGCTGCTTGCCGACCTGGATGTTCCGGAGAGAAGTGGTCACCTTGCCCATGGGGGATGGGAAAGTGGCCTCGTTTTTGACTGGGTAATCGAGTTTCTTCGAGTACCAGACCGTCATGGGGACGGGCGGCTCATCCGGGCTGAAGGCCACCTCGCCCTTGTAGATCGTACATGAATACCCCGCCACGGTCTCCGTTCCCGCCTCCTTCAGATTGTTCTTCTGAATCCACCCCTCGAAATCGTCCACGTCGAGCATGGGGTTTTTCGCCTTGGCCTCGTCGATATCGGTGACCGTGTATTTCCGGGTGTCGGGAAATATCTGATAGACCTTGGGCTGGCGGGTGATGATGATCATGCCCATCATCTCGCTGCGGGATGTGTCGGTATCCTTGAAATAGAGCTTCCCCGTGGTCTCGCCGCCGGGCAGAGAAGATGTGATATCCGCGGAAAACTCCGCCGCGCCGGCCGGGAGGGCCAGGGCGATGCTTAAAACCAGCGCCATCCAACCAATCTGTTTCATCATGTCGCTCCTTAAAAGTTGAGGGTAAGTGAGGGTGAAAATGATCCCCGGCCGCTTCGGGGCTTGGCGGCGAGGATAAAGACCTCGGACCCGGGCCTGATCAGGTGGATCATGCCTCGTATCAGCCGAAAGCCCCATTCGCCGATGCGGAGCCGATTAGCCCAGACCGCCGCGAATCGGTCGTAGCCAAACCGCTGGACCCGAGCGGTCGTAACGGTGTAGCCGAGCCCCGTCACGAGGTTGCCGAGACTTTGAACGCTCCACGAGTAAAGATGCTGGTTCGGATCGTCCGGATCGAACCGACGGAATCCCATCCCGGTCTCATGAGGGACGAACAGCAGTAACGATCCGCCCTCCCGGAGGGGGCGCCAGATTTCCTTCAGGGTCTCCGGCGGGTGAGCGGTGTGCTCCAGGACGTGGTGACAGATCACGGCATCGATCGACTCGTCGGCAATGGCATCAATGGTTTTGACGAATTCAACGCCGGATCGTTTCAGTAGAGGCTCCGCGTAATCGGACAGGTCGTATCCGATCCGCCTCCGGCAGTTCAATTGAGAGAGGTTCCAGCCAGTGCCGACCCCGTATTCGAGGACCACGCTGGCATCGGTGACGTAGGGGGCGATTTTCCGGGCCCGCGGCCGACCGATCCAGGGAAAAGAGACCTCCGAGGTTTCCTTTATAGGCGCAAATGGGTTTCCAAAACCCATGTGCTCTTTACGAAACCTCGGGGGCCTGTCCCGAAACCTCGGAGGTCTTTCCTTTTCCCGGTCGTGGTAGCGATGCCCCGCCTCACCCGTGTACCGTTGCCGGATTCGGTCGTCAAAGCTCATGGGCGCTGCCGAAGCCTGTTAAAGAGACCTCCGAGGTTTCCTTTATAGGCGCAAATGGGTTTCCAAAACCCATGT
>CAZWGY010000091.1:0-3574 GCA_964633575.1 uncultured Desulfobacteraceae bacterium | reverse complement strand
TTTCGGTGAACGATTGCGGTGAACAAGCAGCCATCCCGATCGTCGATAAAGTCGATGTCGCGCCATTCCATCAGCGCTCGTTTGATTCCGGAGCCGAGTCCGTGATAGGGCAGCAGCCCTTTGGCGATATAGGATACCAGAACGGGATTCCGGATGTTGGCGTTGCCCGCCCGTATTTTCTCGACCGTCAGATTGTTCGGGAGATGGCCGGGGCTGATGATTTCGATGCGGTTATCGAAGATAAAGAGCCGGATGGGGGCGCTGACAAAGTAGTCCCGGTGAGCCAGGGCGTTCACCAGGAGCTCCTCGAAGACCGTTTCCGGGATTTCCGGCTTTCCCGGTGCATTCACTCCGCGTCCTCCCTGGATTTTATGGATGTTTCGCATGATAAACCCAAAGGCGTCCTCGAATAGCTTCGGCAGCGGACCGGAAAAGTCTTCGGTGTCAAGATAGTCGCTGACATGGATCTCGTTTCCCGGATAACGGATTGCTTTTAAAACAAACTGTGGCTTGATCCATTCCGGGCGTTCGGCGAATAGCAGGACCCCGGCCAGGTTTAAGGTGCCTTCATCGGTGGCGAGGTTCAGGTTCTGGAGCAAGCGGATCAGCTCGTCGGGGGACTCGGGGTAGTCCAGATGATAGACATCCCGAAGGAAATCCCGGAAACGGAGCTTGTCGAGCTTGTCGATGCCGGCCCGCGTGGGCAGTTGATCAGCGTGGAGTTGATCGGTCATCTGGAAGAGGCGCCGTAGCTCCTCTTTGATATTGATCCGCCGTTTGTCTGCTCCGGTCTTAATCCAGATGACGCCGTTTTTATCGAAATAGGGCTTGTCGATGCCCTTGGGGACGGTGAGCACGATCACGATCCGACCGTTTTCCAACGCCACGTTTTCGGTCCTCACCGCTACCGGGCTTCGCACGAGCTGGCTGGCGGCATTGCTGATGAGCTGGTTGATCCGGGAGACGTCCGATCTTGACAGGCCGGGCGTTGAGCCATCATCGGCGACGCCGATGAAGATCGTCCCGCCCTCGGAGTTGGCAAAGGCCGCGATCTCCGCCGCCAGTGAGGCCGCGTTTCGGACGTTAGCCTTGAGCTGCCGGGTGCTGTCCTCGCCGAGGCGGATCTGGGAGTACATCTCGTTAGCGTTCAATCGTCTATTTCGTCTCGGGCTGAGCTTCCAGCCCCAGCGCTTCCTGGAGCTTGTTGAGTAGGATTCGTTCCTCGTCGGCAAAGTGGCCGTCGGAAAAGGCGATCCGCTTGGCGATGTTGATGGCATCCACCCGCTCCTCGTCGCCGGGCAGGAGGTCGGGCAGGGTGGCGATGGCGCGGTCCAGGTCAGCGGCGACGACCCCGGCCTGCTCCTTGACCTTGGCCTTGAACGCCGGGACGGTGATGTCCCGCAAACGGGGGTCCTCCCGGAGGATTTCCACGTAGGTTTCCAGCTCCACCCGGTCCAGTATCCGGTCCGCGCCGGCCATGGCCACCATGGCACGGATGGCGCCTTCGGCGTAGCCGCCGTCGTCAGCCGCCGGGAGCTGGGAACGCCGGCGCTCCCCGGACGGGTCCGCCGGGGTCAGCGGCTCCGGCTCGGGGAAGATGGCATGAAGAAAAGGGTTGTCGTAAAGGGCATAGAAGGCGGACTCGATGGCATCGTCCCGGATGTCCCGGTAGAGGTCGAGAGCCGAGATGATCGTGTCGGAGATCAGCTCCTGGACCTGGAAGTAGGGATTGTCGGTCGATACCGGCCGGCGGTCGGCGCGGATCGAGTCGGCCAGTTGAGCCACCGGGGCGAGAAAGGGGTTGAGGTCGGAGAGGAGGTACCGGCCGGTCCGCAGCGGGTGGAGCTGCCGGATGACCTCGGCGACGGGCTCGGTGACGGCCATCCGGACCCAGGGGCTGACAAAGAGCTGATAGCAGGCGTCCAGGGTCCGGGAGATTTCGGCGGCCGGGCGGAAGGCGGCCTCGTCCTCGGTGCCGTCGTCGTAGCGCTCCAGATCGGCGATGGTCCGTTCCTCGAAGCGGACCTGGTAGTCGGTGATCCCCGCCTTTTTCCCGGTATCCTCGATGACCATCTCGTAGAGGCCGGGGGAGAGGTACTCCACCAGCTCCAGGCTCCCGATGATCTCCCGGTGCTCTTTCCGGGCTACCCGGCCCGAGACGAAAATCCCCAGGTGACCCACGTCCTCATGGACCCGGTAAACGATAACCTGGCCGTGGCGCTTGATCTCATCAACGGTGCCGTAGGTCCGGATGATCCAGTTGAGGGCCTGTTGGGGCGGGGTGATGTTGTCGCCCTCGGAGGCCAGAATTAAAACCGGGTCCTCCAGGTTCTTCAGGTCCACCCGGTTTCCCTCGGACAGGGCCAGGGTGCCGTCCTGGAGCTGGTTGCCGACAAAAAGCCGGTCCACGATAAACCGGATTTCCTCGGCGGTCATCAGGAAATAGCCGTTCCACCACTTTTCGAAGTCTAGAAACCGTTTTTCCTCGCTATCAACGTTGGCAAAGAGGTTGTATCGCTTTTTCCAAAAGGTATTGGCGGGGTTCAGGTCCTCGAAGTTGGCCACCAGGTGGGCCCCGTCAAAGGTTCCGTTGCCGAGGTCGGTCAGCAGGGAGGTGAGCCATATCCCGCCGACGGTCCCGCCCCGGTACCGCATGGGATTCTGGCCCCGGACCCCGGCCCAGTAAGACAGAGGCGCGCCGCTTAAGACCATCGGCCCGGTGAGCTCGGGCCGGCCGGCTCCGAGGAGGGCCACGGCCCAGCCGGCCTGACAGTTTCCGATGACCGCCGGATCGCCGACGCCCGGATGGCGGCGGGCCACTTCGGCGATAAACTCCGCCTCGGCCGCCTCCACGTCCGCCAGGGTCTGCCCCCGCATGGGTTCGGGATGGAAGAGGATAAAGTAAACCGGATGGCCGTTTTTCAGGGCAAACCCCACCTCCGAGTCCCGCTTGGAACCGCCGATCCCGGGTCCGTGGCCGGCCCGTGGGTCGATGATCACCACCGGCCGCCGGTCGGACCGGGTGGGCTCCGCCGGGTCCGGGATGATCCGAACCAAATCATAGTTCACCGGCCGGGGCTGGTCCCGGCCGGATCGGATCGTCTCGTAGTCAAACTGAAGCACCGGCGGCTGGCCGGACCGGATATGGTCCAGGTAGATGTTGCCCCTTTTGCGCAGCACATCCAAAACCAGTACATTGCGCTGATACACGTCGGTCAGATAGGCGGCGGCGGCTCGAAATGGGGCGGCGGCTTCGGTCGATGTGGATGGGCGGTCCATGGAGACTCCTTTCAGGGGCGCGGTCAAGGTGGAAAAAACGCCTTATGAATGGATACGACTATAAAGAGAAGAGGCCGCGCCTGTCAAGCGCCAAAGCCTCCCCGCTCCGGGACCGATAAGGCCCGGATGAGACGCGGTTCCGGGGCGGACCCGAAAAATACCATCCATCTCCCCTTGAAATACGCAAATCAACCCATATTCTCAGAACCGGGCGTCTGACATTCTGTCTGAAGAATGGGGCCATGCCGGGGCTCCGCCGTTTTCCGCGTGATCGCGGTATCCATATCAAAATACT
>CAZWGY010000090.1:0-12596 GCA_964633575.1 uncultured Desulfobacteraceae bacterium | reverse complement strand
CTTTGGAAACCTCGGAGGTCTCTTTGCTGGAAACCTCGGAGGTCTCTATTCCTCATCACTCAGCCCTCAGCCCTCAGACCTCAGACCTCATCAGACCTCCGAGGTTTCCAAATTTTTTGGAAACCTCGGAGGTCTCTATTCCTCATCACTCAGTCCTCAGTCCTCAGTCCTCATATTTTCACGACAAAGGTATCAGATCGCGGCCGGACGGGCAACGGGTTTTCCAGCTTCCGAGGTCCGCCGGGGGGACTTATCCCGAAGGCAGGGAGAAGGCGTTTCGGATGACCTCGATCCGATCCCCGTCGGGGCTGGATGTGATGGCCACCACGTCGAACCGGGCTTGCTTTCCCCACCGGCCGGTGGCTTTCAGATAATGCTGGGCGGCCTGAGCGATTCGAATCTGCTTCCGGCGGTCCACCGCGGCCTTGGCGCTGCCGAACCGGTTCGTCCGCCGGGCCTTGACCTCCACGAAGACCAGTGTCTCTCCCTCTTCGGCGATAAGGTCCACTTCCCCCATGCGGCAGCGGTAGTTCCGGTCGAGGATCTTGTAGCCCTTCGACTGGAGATACCGGGCGGCCCGGTCCTCGCTTGCCCGGCCGTAATCGTGGCTTCGAGTGGACATCTCAGGCGCTATCCATATTCTCGAACCCCCCGAAAGGTCCGCCGGTGGATGGGGCAGGGGCCATGAATTCGGATGGCCTCTCGATGGGCCCGGGTGGGGTAGCCCTTGTGAGCGGAAAAGCCGAAAAGCGGGAATTCATCGTCATAGCGGGCCATGAGCCGGTCGCGGGTGACCTTGGCGACAATCGAGGCGGCGGCGACGGAGAGGCTCAGGGAATCGCCCTTGGGTATGGCGGTCTGAGGGATATCGACGGCGATGGTAAAGGGGCCGTCGATGAGGAGATGGTCGGGCCGGGGCTGGATATTTTCCACCGCCACCGCCATGGCGAGGCGGGCGGCGGCCAGGATGTTCGTCCGATCGATTTCGGCCGCGTCGATGATCCCGATTCCGATGGACGCGGCCCCGTCGTAGATCGTGGCAAACAGCCGCTCCCGCCGGGCCGGTGTCAGGGTTTTGCTGTCGGCGATGCCGGGATCGAAAAACCCCTCGGGCAACACCACCGCCGCCGCCAGGACCGGACCGGCCAGGGGTCCCCGGCCGGCCTCGTCCACCCCGGCGATCCGTGAAAAGCCCTTTTGAGCAGCTTCGGTTTCATACTTCAACATGGAAGGTCCCGGCACGGCCTTTCGTCTTACACGCGGCGCTCCTTGAGCCGGGCGGCTTTGCCCCGGAGGTTGCGCAGGTAGTAGATCTTGGAGCGGCGGACCCGGCCCCGGGTCACCACCTCGATTTTGTCGATGGCCGGCGAATGGAGCATGAAGGTCCGCTCGACGCCGACGCCGTAAGAGACCTTCCGGACGGTAAAGCTCGCGTTGGCCAGGCCCCGGCGCCGGCTGATCACCACCCCCTGAAAGACCTGAATACGCTCCTTTTCCCCCTCCTTGATCTTGACATGGACCTTGATCGTGTCGCCCGGCTTGAAGTCGGGCAGGTCCATGCGCATCATCTCCCGTTGAATCTGGGTCATCACTTCCATGACGTTTGCTTTCTCCTGAAATAAGGTTAAGGTTTGGGTTGATAAGGGCTCACGGGGTCGTGCGGCCCATGAGCCGGTCAAGAATAATGGCGGCCGCCGAACGGACCGACAGATGATTGTAATCCCCGACGCCATGGATCGGGGTCATGACGTAATCGGCCGCGCTCATGACTTCGGGGGCCAGCCCCCAGGCGGTGCCGAACAGGATCATGACCGGCCGCCCGGACATGATGATATCCCGAAGCCGATGAGCGGCCATGCTTCCGGGGTGCTCCCGTGCGCAAGTAGCCACTATTTTGGGGGAGCGGCCGGTCTCCTGATCGACTTCCGCGATGGCCTCCGCCAACGATGAGCGGACCCGGATGATCGACAATGCCCGGTGCCGGATCGGGTTGTAACTCGCCCCGGGACCCCGGGTCCAGTGGTCAACGATTTGTTGAGCCAAAACCTGCTGATCGGCCAGCGGGGTAACCACATAAAAGGCCCGGGCCCCATAAGTCCGGGCGGCCCGGGCGATATCGTGGAGATCGAGGTTGGTCACGGCCGAAGCGATGACCGCGCCCCGCTTATTGACCACCGGATGGTGGATCAGCGCCAGATAAAGGCTCGGCTCCGATGATTCGCGCAATCTGGTCTCCCCACCGTTTGAGGGCCTCACGCTCCGCTGAGCTGAGGGGATGTTCCGCCAGGAGATCCGGCCGACGCAGCGCCGTCTGCAGCAGAGCGTGATGTTGACGCCATCCGTTGATCTCACCGTGATGCCCCGACAGCAGCACCGACGGGACCGCTTTTCCCTCGAATTCCGGGGGCCGGGTGTAGTGAGGATGTTCCAGACGATCCCCCGCGAATGAATCGGCCGCCGCGGAGTCCGCGCCCCCCAGGACGTCGGGGAGCAGCCGGGTTACGGCATCGATAACCACCATGGCCGCCAGCTCCCCCCCGGTGAGAACATAGTCGCCGATGGAGATCTCGAAGTCGATCTCGGCCTCGGAGACCCGTTCGTCCACTCCCTCATAACGCCCGCAAACCAGAATCAAGCCGGCCCGGGGCGCCGACGCCAGATCTTCGGCCACGGCCTGAGAAAAGGGAATCCCCCGCGGGCTCATCAGGACGGTTCGGGCCTCGGGTATCCGGCGCTTGATCGACCGGATGGCGGCGACCAGCGGCTCCGGTTTCATCACCATACCGCATCCGCCGCCGTAGGGCCGATCATCCACCGTCCGGTGTCGGTCGATGGCGAAATCCCGGGGGTTGACGGTCTCCCCCCGGATCTGGCCGGCGGTCACGGCACGTCCGATGATCCCATGGTCCCAGAAAGCCGGAAACAGCTCAGGGAAGATTGTCAGGACAATGAACCGCACGGGCTTGGCCTCAAAGCCCCTCGGGCAGAAAGACCCGCATGGTGCCGGATGCCAGGTCCACATCGGTGACCACTTCCTCGGTTCCCGGCACGAGAATCTCTTCGGCGCCTTCCCGAACCACGAAAACGTCGTTGGCGCCGGTGGCCAGGATCTCCGTCACCCGGCCCAGACGGCGGCCGCCGGCGTCGATCACGGTCAGCCCGATGAGGTCGGCCCAATAATAGGTCCCTTCGGGCAAGGACGGCAAAACCGACCGATCAATGAGCAGTTCGGCCCCCCGGAAACCTTCGGCCGCCGTGCGGTCGGCCACCCCGGCGAGTCCCATCACCAGGCCCCGTCCGTGGGGGTTGACCCATTCGATCACCCGAGCCTCCAGCTCTTTATCCGGACGGCGCACCCAGATATTTTCGCCCGGGGAGAAGATTTCGGGCGATTCGGCGTAGGATCGGACCTTCAGGGCGCCTTTAATGCCCTGGGCGCCGACCACCACGCCGATGGTGATAACATCCCCTTGCGTCACGGTCGATTCGCGATGGCTATTCGATGATCTCGAGGACCGTTCGCTTTTTGATCTTGGCCGAGGCCGCGCTCAAAATGGTCCGCATGGCCCGGGCCGTCCGGCCCTGTTTGCCGATGACCTTGCCCAGGTCATCCTTGGCGACCTTGAGTTCGAGTACGGACGTCTGGTTTCCCTCCACCTCTTCCACCGACACCTGATCCGGATGGTCCACCAGTGCCTCGGCGATGTACTTGATCAGCTCTTTCATAGCTCCATCTCCTTTTTTAGGTGTGAGACTCGAGGGAAGATCAGATACCGATGGCCGTTATGCGGGCTGGGCGATCACCCCCTGACGTCTCAACAGGCTCCGGACGGTGTTCGTGGGGGTAGCGCCCTGATCCATCCAGTATTTGACGCGATCATCCTTGAGGGTCACCTCGGCCGGTTCCCGCAACGGGTTGTAGGTCCCCACGATTTCCAGAAATCGGCCGTCCCGCCGGGCCTCGGAATTTGCCACTACGATCCGGTAGAACGGTTTCTTTTTCACCCCATGTCTGGCCAGACGAATTTTCACAGCCATCTTCGGTCTCTCCTTGATATAATCGTTTAAAACGGCGGCATGCCCTTGCCCAGGCCGCGCATGCCCCCTTTGTTGAATTTCTTGACCAGCTTCATCACCTGGGTGTAGTTCTTCAGCAGTCGATTGATATCCTGTACACTGGTTCCGCTGCCCTTTGCAATCCGTTTTCGCCGGTTGCCGTTTAAAATGGTGTGATTCCGGCGTTCCTGGGGCGTCATGGAATTGATGATCGCCTCGATCCGAACCAGCTCCCCCTCGTCCACCTGAAGCCCCTTCATCTGCTTCATCTTGGAAAAGCCGGGGATCATCCCCAAAAGGTCGTTCAGGGAGCCCATTTTCCGGATCTGGACCATCTGGTCCCGGAAGTCCTCCAAAGTGAACTCGCTCTTCCGGATCTTTTTCTCCAGCTCCGCCGCCTTTTCGTCGTCCACAACCGACTGGGCCTTTTCGATGAAGGTCAGGACATCGCCCATCCCGAGGATGCTCGATGCCAGGCGGTCCGGGTGGAACGGCTCCAGTTGGCTCAGCTTTTCACCGACTCCCATGAGCTTGATGGGCTTGCCGGTGATCGCCTTGATGGACAGAGCGGCTCCGCCCCGGGCATCGCCGTCCATCTTGGTCAGGACCACGCCGCCGATGTCGAGGGCGTCGTCAAAGGACTTGGCGATGTTCACGGCGTCCTGGCCGGTCATGGCATCGGCCACCAGGAGAATCTCCGTCGGGTTGATCGCGTCCCGGATTCGGACCAGTTCGGCCATGAGCTCCTCGTCCACGTGGAGCCGGCCGGCGGTGTCGATGAGGATGATGTCGCAGCCTTCCTGGGCCGCCGCGGTCCGGGCGGCGGAACAGATGGCCACCGGATCGGCGTCGGCTTCGGACGGATAGACCGGCGCCCCGATTTCCTCCCCGAGCTTCCGGAGCTGGTCGATGGCCGCCGGCCGGTAAACGTCGGCCGGGACCAGGTAAGGCTTCTTCCCCGATTTCCGGAGATGGATGGCAAGCTTTCCCGCCGTGGTGGTCTTGCCGGAGCCCTGGAGGCCCACCAGCATCACCGCCACCGGCTGGGTCCCTTCCAGGCTCAGCTCCTGGTGCTCCGATCCCATCAGCTCGGTGAGCGCCTCGTTGACGATCTTGACGATCTGCTGCCCGGGGGTTAGACTGCGGAGCACCTCCTGGCCGAGGGCCCGTTCCTTGACCCCGGCAATGAACTCCTTGGCCACCCGATAATGGACATCGGCTTCCAGAAGCGCCATCCGGACCTCCTTGAGGCCCTCTTCGATGTTCTTCTCGGTGAGCTTGCCGTGGCCTTTGAGCTTTTTGAAGACCGACTCCAGTCGGCTGCTGAGACTGTCAAACATAAATCCAATACCTGTTCCACTAGGGTTGGACTAAAACTTTGAAAGTAATATGGACTCAATGTCATGTCAAGCAAAATGATAACGCCGGAGACCTCGCCTCCGCCCCCTGACCCGGCCGGGCGGCGGGACCTGAAGGCCCTTTCCCGACCGGATCTGATCCGGTGGCTCGGTGAGCGCGGAATTGCCCCCTACCGGGCGGATCAGATCCATGGCTGGATCTACGGCCGTCAGGCCGATACCTTCGGCGAGATGACCGACCTGAAAAAGGAGATCCGCGCCCTTTTAAACGAGCATTTTACCATAGACCGGCTTCGGAGGGAAGCACTGGAAACGGCCGGGGACGGCACCCGGAAGCTGTTGTTCGGCCTGAGTGACGGGGAGTACATCGAAACGGTCCTCATCCCGGAGCGGGACCACTACACCCTCTGCCTGTCCACCCAGGTGGGCTGCGCTCAGGGATGTCGGTTCTGTCTGACGGCGGCGGGGGGCTTCGTCCGGAACCTGACCGCGGCGGAGATCATCGCTCAAGTCCGGGACGTCGCCGCCCTCATCGATCCCGACGACCCCCGGCGCCTGTCCAACCTCGTCTTCATGGGGATGGGCGAGCCCCTGGCCAACTACGGCGCTCTGATTTCGGCCCTTTCGGTCATCACCGACAACGATCACGGCCTCCGGTTTTCCACCCGGCGGGTCACCGTCTCCACCGCCGGACTGGTCTCCAAAATGGCCGACCTGGGCCGGGACACCGCCGTAAACCTGGCCGTCTCATTGAACGCCACCGAAGACCGGACCCGGGACCGGCTCATGCCGATCAACCGCCGCTACCCCCTGGACGCGCTCATGGCGGCCTGCCGGGACTACCCGCTCCGGCCCCACCGTCGGATCACCTTTGAATACATCCTCATCCGGGACATAAACGACACCCCGGATGACGCCCGACGCCTGGTCCGGCTCCTTCGGCCCATCCGGGCCAAGGTCAACCTGATCCCCTTCAACGAACATCCCGGCGGTGATTTCCGGCGGCCCGACCCCGACACGGTGCTCGCCTTTCAGCAAATCCTCATCGATGCTCACTATACGGCCATCATCCGGAAGAGCAAGGGGGCGGAGATCTCGGCGGCCTGTGGTCAGCTTCGGGGACGGCGGGCGGGTTGACAAGCGAAATGAACGCTTACTGATGATTGGAAAGGCGGCTCATCATGCGAACAAAACGGATTACATTTGATATCCCGGATAGTGTGCTTGGCGGTTTGCGTTTGGATGCGGACCATTTCGGCCGTGAGCTTCGGCTCGCCGCCGCCGTGAAGTGGTATGAAAACGGCCGGATCAGTCAGGGGCGAGCCGCCGAAGTCGCGGGTATCTCAAGGGCCGAATTTATTGACGCCCTTGGTCGGCTCGGTGTGACCCCCTTTCAGATCGATGCGGAAGAGCTGATCCACGAGGTTGTCGATGATGCAATCGGAAGTTGACCATCTCCGGGATCAATGGCCGGGGACCCTCAAGCCGGTGATGTGGACAAAATGGACGGGTTGGGAACCGGCCCGATCAGATCAGATATTTTCCGATCTCGGCCCGGGGAAGCGGGGTGACCCGGATCGTCCGGCGCCCGTCGGGCTGGGTCACCCGGACCTCCGCCGGCTGATCGGCCGGGGCCTTGGTGTAGCCGGCGGCAATGGCGGCGGCCAGACGGATTCCCTCGTCCGAACCGCCCCTCGGGATCACCACCGCCGGACCGGGATAGTCCCGGACCTTGAGGGTCACGTCGGTTTCGGGACGGACCAGAGCGGAAATGGCCGCGTTGTCCGCCTTGGTCCGGCCCACCACGATCTTGGTCCGGTCGTCCAGGCGAATATGGCGGCCGTGCCGGAGCAGGTGGAGCTCGGCCTCGGTCTCGTCATCGGCTCCGTGAGCGAAAAGGTCCCTCAGCCGGGTCGAAAAGCCTTTGTCGGTGAGGAGACATCCGCCGGCCGGCGCCGGGTAGTCGGTGATCCCGTAAGCGTCTGCCAGGGCCATCTGGGGCTTCCGGGTCCGGCCGGAAAAGTCCAGCAGCCGCTCCCGGTCCACCCAGCCCTCCCGCTCCGGGATGGTCTCGGGCAGCTTTTTGGCGGACAGGGGCCGGAGAATGTATCCGTCATGGCCGGAGTGCTTTTCGACGTAGCGGAGGGACGGCCGGGTCTGGGACATGGGCCGCTGGCCCAGAACCTCGCCGCTGAAAAGAAAGGACGCCCCCGCCTCGGCCATCATCTCCCCGGCAAGCCGGAACATCAGGGCATGGCAGTCCATGCAGGGGTTCATCCGCCGGCCGTAACCGCACCGGGGGTTTTTGAGCATCTCCAGATAAACCGGGGTGATGTCGCGGACGGTCAGCGGGACGCCGGTTATCCGGGCCGCGGCCCGGGCCTTATCAGCCGAAAAGAAGGGGGTTTCAAAGCTGACCCAGGATACGGCGATCCCCTGATCTCTCAGCACCAGCGCCGACAGGATGCTGTCGAGGCCCCCGGAGCAGAGGCCCAGGGCTTTTATGTCGTCTTTAGTCGGTATCATATATATGGGTCCATCGGGGCCGCCGCAACGGGGATCACCGGATTTTAGATTTTGGAAATGATCAATCATCAAATTGATGCGATCCTCCGCATCCTAAAAACAACCTTTCCCGATGTCAAGACTCAGCTTCGGCACCGGAACCCCTTCGAGCTCCTCATCGCCACCATCCTGGCGGCTCAGTGTACCGACCGCCAGGTCAACGCGGTGACCGGAGACCTTTTTGCCGCCTATCCCACGCCCGAAGCTCTGGCCGAAGCGCCGTTACCGTCGGTGGAAACATTGATTCGTTCGACCGGCTACTACCGGAACAAGGCCCGTCACATCACCTCCTGCGCCCGGGTTCTGGTGGCCGATCACGGAGGCGTCGTCCCCCGGACCCGAGAGGCCCTGGTGGCTCTGCCCGGAGTCGGGCGGAAGACCGCCAACGTGGTTTTAAGCGTCGCCTTCGGGGTCCCGGCGGTGGTGGTCGATACTCACGTGGCCCGGATCTCCCGCCGGCTGGGACTCACCGCCCACAAATATCCGGCGCGGATCGAGGCGGACCTGGCGGCCCGGATTCCCGAGACGGCGTGGAACGACTTCGGCCTTCAGCTCATCTACCTCGGCCGGTCCGTCTGCATGGCCCGCCGACCCCGCTGCCCCGACTGTCCCCTTCGGGATCTCTGCCCCTTCCCGTGACTCCGGACCGGTTCCGTCCATCCCGGCGGCCGAATATTCCTGTTGACGAACACCGCCGGCTTGGGCTACAGATACGGTTTCTTTTTTTGATCCGGGCGGCAACGCCCGAGCGCTTGTGAAAGGACGCGGCGGGGTGGAGACAATTCAGCTTATCAGAGGCTTCAAGGACATTCTCCCGGAAGAGGTGGGAATCTGGCAGCACATCGAGCGGGAGGCCGTCCGGCTGTTTGAAAACTACGGGTTTCGCGAGATTCGGATTCCCATCATGGAGCGGACCGAGCTCTTCGCCCGGAGCATTGGCGAGGACACCGACATCGTGGAAAAGGAGATGTACACCTTTCCCGACCGCAAGGGCGACCTGATCACTCTCCGGCCGGAAGCCACCGCGTCGGTGGTCCGATCCTATATCCAGCATCGGCTCTACGCGACCGACCCGGTTCAGAAGTTTTACACCATCGGGCCGATGTTCCGCCGGGAGCGGCCGCAAAAGGGGCGGTACCGCCAGTTTTACCAGATCAACGCGGAAATTTTCGGGGTGTCGGCGCCTTATGCCGACGTGATGCTGATCCAGCTTCTGGTCACCCTGTTCGACCGGCTCCGGGTCAACGACGTCACCGCTCACATCAACTCCCTCGGCTGCCCGGAGTGTCGGCCGTCCTTCCGGGCCGCCCTCACCGAAATGCTGGCGGGCCGGGCCGATGCCCTCTGCGCCGATTGCGAGCGCCGCCGCCGGACCAACCCGCTCAGGGTTCTCGACTGCAAGGTCCCGGGCTGCCGTGAGGCCATGACCGACGCGCCGTCGATCCTCGATCACCTCTGCGAGGACTGCGCCGAGCACTTTTCGACGGTCCGGTCCGGCCTTGACCGCCTGGGGATTCCCTACGAGGTGGATCGCCGGCTGGTCCGGGGGCTCGACTACTACACCCGGACCACCTTCGAGATCCTGAGCGGCGCGTTAGGCGCTCAGAACGCGGTGGCCGGCGGCGGTCGATACGACGGCCTCATCCAGACCCTCGGCGGGCCGGACCTCCCGGCCATCGGATTCGCCATCGGATTCGACCGGTTGATCGAGGTGAGCGGCCTTTCCGCGGCCGATTTCAACCGGGGACCCACCTTATATATCGCGGCCCTTGGAGGTCAGGCCATGACCGAGGCTTTCCAATGGGTCTGTCGTCTGGGGGCCGAAGGCGTGGCCGCCGAGATGGACTACAGCGGGCGGAGCCTCAAGAGCCAGATGAAGCGGGCCGATCGCCTGGGGGCCGACTATGTGCTGATCGTCGGCGACAATGAGCTCAAGGCGGGGACTGCGCCCCTGCGCAACATGGAGACCAAGGCTCAGGTGGACGTGCCCATCAGGGACGGGGCGGCGGCCATCCGGGCGGCGCTGCACTAACGCCGATGCCGCCGCCCGCCGGGTGGCGAGTTAAGGATCGAAAGGAGTCAATCAGTGGCGGATACACTCGGGAAGATGAGGCGGACACATGGTTGCGGCGAGCTGGACGCGGATGCCGTCGGTTCGGAGGTGGTGCTCATGGGATGGGTCCAGCGTCGGCGGGATCACGGCGGGGTGATCTTCGTCGATCTCCGGGACCGGGACGGGATCACCCAGGTGGTCTTCAACCCGGAACATGCCCCGGCGGTCCACGAAAAGGCCCACGCGCTCCGGAACGAATACGTCATCGGCGTCCATGGCCGGGTGTCGCCCCGGCCCGAGGGAATGGTCAACCCGAACATCCCCACCGGGACCATCGAGGTGATGGTCGATGAGCTTCGGATTTTCAACGCCGCGGAAACCCCGCCGTTTCTGATCGAAGACCGCCTGGACGTCTCCGAAAGCATCCGGCTCAAACACCGCCACATCGATCTCCGGCGGCCCCGGCTCCAACGGAACATCATCACCCGACACCGGGCTTCCGCCGCGGTCCGGGGCTATTTGAACGACGCCGGGTTTCTGGAGATCGAAACCCCGATCCTCACCCGGTCCACCCCCGAAGGAGCCCGTGACTATCTGGTCCCCAGCCGGGTCAACCCCGGCCGGTTCTACGCCCTGCCCCAGTCGCCGCAATTGTTCAAGCAGCTCTTCATGATCTCGGGATTCGACCGGTACTACCAGATCGCCAAGTGCTTTAGGGATGAGGACCTCCGGGCCGACCGGCAGCCGGAGTTCACCCAGATCGACGTGGAGATGTCCTTTGTGGGCGAAGACGACATCATCGCCATGACCGAGGCCATGATGGTCCGGCTCTTCCGTGAAGTCCTCGACGTCGAGGTCCCGATTCCGTTTCCTCGCCTGACCTACAACGAGGCGGTGAACCGGTACGGGCTGGACAAGCCGGACATCCGCTTCGGCATGGAATTGACCGATCTCTCCGACATCGTGGCCGACTCGGGATTCAAGGTCTTTGCCAACGCGGTCAAGGCCGGCGGGGTGGTCAAGGCCGTCAAGGTCAAGGGCGGCGTCGATTTCACCCGGAAGGAGCTCGATGACCTGACCGATTTCGTGGCTGTTTACCGGGCCCGGGGGATGGCCTGGATCAAGGTCCGTGAGGACACCTGGCAGTCGCCCATCGCCAAATTCTTTTCCGATGCGGAAAAGGCGGCCATGATCGAGCAGTTGGAGATCGAACCGGGCGACCTGATCATCTTCGGCGCCGATTCCGAAGGCGTGGTCAACGAAAGCCTGGGCCACCTTCGGAATCACCTGGGAAAGCGGCTGGGGCTCATTGACGAATCCGCCTTTGCCTTTACCTGGGTGACCGAGTTTCCCCTGGTGGAATACGACGAGACCGAGCGGCGGTATCAAGCCCTCCATCACCCGTTTACCGCCCCCCTGGAAGGGGATATGGACAAGCTCGAAACCGACCCCCTGTCAATCCGGGCCCGGGCCTACGACCTGGTCTTAAACGGCTTCGAGCTCGGCGGAGGAAGCATCCGGGTTCACCGGGTGGATCTCCAGAGACGGATCTTCGCCGCATTGGGGCTGGAGCAATCGGATTACGAGGAAAAATTCGGCTTTCTCCTCTCCGCCCTCCAGTCGGGCGCGCCGCCCCACGGCGGCATCGCCCTGGGCTTTGACCGCCTGGTGATGCTCCTGTGCGGTGAAACCTCCATCCGGGACGTGATTCCATTCCCCAAGACCCAGAAAGCCGCCTGCGTGATGACCAACGCCCCGGCCGAAGTGGACAAGGCTCAGCTAGACGAGCTGTCGATCCGGGTCCGGCCGACGGCGGGGTAGGGGACGCCCCGATCCCGTTTCCCTCTCCGGCTTCACGGGGGCGGCCCAATACACCCTCTTCCCAAAAGGCCAATCCCGGCACCCACTTGACCCCGTGGGCGATGCCCCCGCCAACCGGGGCGTTGCCCCGAATATAGAGACATCCGAGGTTTCCAAAACCTCGGATGTCTCTATTTGTGCCGGCGTGTGGCGCTCCAGGGGTTGACCAAACCACCATTTTGGATCGCAGGGGCGGACCCGCGTGTCCGCTCTCACCATGCGGCACCCGGCGCTGACAGCCGGCCACAACGCCGTGCGGTCGATGATGACCAAGGTCCAGGACTCGCCAGGGCAGGACGGCGGGCACGACCGACTGAATTCCATACAAAAAGCCCGGTCAGATGAACTGACCGGGCTTGATTTCGGTGGCTCCCCAGCGCGGACTCGAACCACGGACACGGTGGTTAACAGCCACCTGCTCTGCCGACTGAGCTACTGGGGAGCAATCAACTTTCTAACCAGAATATATAAAGCGTCCGCCGCCGCTTGTCAAGGAAAATTGAACGCGGGGCGGCATGGATTTTCAAGATAACCACTCATGATCGGGGCACCGTGATCATCCCCGTTAATGAAAATGGATTTAAACCACGAAATACACTAAATACACGAAAAAAATAAAAAAGTTAAAAGGATTTTAACGAAAACGAAAAGACCTCCGAGGTTTCCAAATTTTTTTGGAAACCTCGGAGGTCTCTATTCCTCAT
>CAZWGY010000089.1:0-12606 GCA_964633575.1 uncultured Desulfobacteraceae bacterium | reverse complement strand
GAATCAGCTCGTCATCGATCCCCACCGCCCGCCGGTCAGTTGCGGACATCCCGGAGTGTGAGGTGGTGGCCGGCCGGGTGATGAGCGTCTCGACGCCGCCCAGGCTCGGGGCACATAAGGGCAGAGTCGTATTCCGGATGAACCGGTCGGCCCGATCGACGTCGCCCCGGAGTCGGAAGGAAAGCATCCCGCCGAAGCCCGCCAAAAGTGATCTGGCCCGGGCGTGGCTCGGATGCTCCGGCAGCCCAGGATAGTGGACCGCCTCCACTTCGGGATGATCGGCCAGAAACCGGGCGATGGCAAGGGCGCCGTCGTTTTGATGCCGGATTCGCACGGCCAGGGTCTTCAAGCCCCGGTGGAGCAGAAAGCAGGCATGGGGGTCGAGGGTGCCGCCGAGGTGGTTGAGGGTCCGGGTGATCCGGGACACCATTTCGGACCTCCCGATTACCGCGCCGGCCACGATGTCGGAATGGCCGTTCAAGTATTTGGTGGCGCTGTGGATCGATAAGTCGAAGCCGTGCCCGACCGGCCGGAAGTTGACCGGCGTGGCAAAGGTGTTGTCGATGACGGAGACCAGCCCGTGGTCCCGGCAGAAGGCGGCGATACCCGGCAGGTCGGCCACCTCGAGCAGGGGGTTGGTCATGGTCTCGACGTAAACCAGCCGGGTGGTCGGCCGGATGAGCGCCGACAGCTCGGCCGGGTCATCGGCGGCCGTCCAGTCAACCCCGATCCCCATGGCTCTGAGGTCCTCGGCGATAAAGGCGTGGGTGCCGCCGTAAAGGCCGTTCTGGGCGATAAGGTGATCCCCCGGCGACAGGAGGGTCAGCAGGACCGCGGAAATGGCCGCCATCCCGCTGCCGGTCACCAATGCCGCCTCGGCGCCCTCGAGAGCCGCCAGCTTCCGGCCCAGGGCTAAGTGGTTCGGGGTGTTATTCAACCGGATATAGCGGAGGTCGTCGTACCGGCCTTGACCGGCGTACTCGAAAGTCGAGGACTGAAATATCGGCAGGCTGACCGCCCCCTCGATCCGGGGCCGCGGCTCGCCGGCGTGGATCAGTTGGGTATCGATGCGGTGGGGCAAATCGGTCATCAATGGCGCTCCATGGAGTCGATTGATTGATTGAGCTGTTTGGAAATCAAGCTGTTCGGAAATCAACGGGCACTGGTGGATGCTGCTAGTTATCAGCCCTCGTCGGCAGCCCCATTTCGTTGCTCTCGCAGATGGACAGCGAGCCTTTCATGAACATCAGGTAGCCCTCGGCGCCATCCAGGTAGGTTCTGTAGCCTTCGAAGAGCTCGTTTTCCAGCCGCTGAAAGTACTGATCTTCCAGCTCCGCCATGTACTCCCGGAATGCCTTTTCGTAGGCCGATCCCGGTCCCTTAACGGTGTGGGACTCCTCGATTTCCGCCCGCTTTTCCTCTAATGCCTGGCGGACTTTATCGAGTTCCCGCCAGGTCTGGATCAGCTCCCGGCGCTCCTCTTCGCTGGTCTTCCGGGCCACCTCCGCCTCTTTCAGCCGGGACTCCCAGATGCCGCGCCAGGTCTCATAGATCTTGTGTTTCTTCATCTTCAAGGCTTTCATCCGGGTTTCGTAAACGCAGTCGTTCAGGTCATCGGCCACCTGGTTGATCGCTTCCGCCTGTTTCTGAAGCTGTTTTTCGTATCCCCGCCGCTGGCTCTCCAATGCCTTCCGCCGGGCCTCCAGGGCCGCGTAATCTGATTGAAGTGTGCCGGCCAACGCCAGGCTTGCCGGCATCATCAGGCATAATGCCACGCATCCCGCGAGTACTCGACGAATCATCATATCATCCCCTCCTTAAAGTAAAGTTTGAGCGGGCCGGGGCGCCGTGCGTCCGGCTCACTGAAGGTCCTGCTCCAGAAAGGTTCCCGGTTCAGGGACTTCCACGGTTTTAGACGGTCCGGCCGACTCCGACCGGGACGCGGCCGACCGGGCCAGGCGTTCGATGACATCCGTCCGGGTCCGGAGGGCATCCAGCTCCGACCGGGCGGTCCGGACCCGTCCGGCAACCCGGCTGATTTCCTTTTGAAGCGATGTTTCGAGATTGGCCATGGCCAGATCGAGGGCCTGCTGGCTGATCTTTCCCGAGGCCAGTTCGCCCAGCCGGGCCTCGATCCGGTCCAGCCGTTCGCTGGTCGCTTCGGCCCCCTGGGTTGCCTGATCAAACGAGGCGGTGACGTTGTCCACGGCTTCGGCGAGGCCGGTCAACTGGGTGGACAGCTTGTCGATCCGGGATTCGAGATCGGTGAGCCCGGTTTCAACCCGTTTATCCACCGCGTCGATCCGGGGGCCGGCCGCCTCGATGGTCTCCTGACCGGACTGGATCGAGGCGTTCAGCGCGTTGACCGCTTCACTGAGGGTCGCCTTGCCGGCCTTGGCCTCGTCGATGCGTTCAATCCGGTCCTCGACCTCTCGGAGGGACGCTTCTAATGATTCGGTGGTGCTCTCCAGAGCCAAAAAGACCTCGTCCATGGGAAAGACCTTTTTGGTGAGGGATTTCTCCAGCTCCTCAAACCGGGTCATCATCGACATCAGCCGGGCTTCCAGATCCTCTGAAAGTTTCTTATCCTCCTGTTGGCGGACGGCTTCCAGCCGGGCCACCCGGGTTTTCATATCGATATAGCCGTAGATGAAGACCCCGCCGAGGGCGATGAGGATGAACAGAAAGAAGAACAGACCCCGGACGCTCCGGTCCTTTCGCCGGTTTTTTCTGGGCCGCCCGCCACTCACGGTGGTTGGCGACCGGCTGTCGTCATTGCCGAAGGTAAACCCTGAAGCCTGCTTTTCTTCCATTTACTCCCACTCGATGGTGCTGGGCGGTTTGGAGCTGATATCGTAAACCACACGGTTGACTCCCCGGACCTCATTGATGATCCGGTTGGCGATCCGGCCGAGAAGATCGTGGGGCAGCCGAGCCCAATCCGCGGTCATGGCGTCCTGGCTGGTGACCGCACGGATGGCGATAACGTGATCGAAGGTCCGTTGATCTCCCATGACCCCGACGCTTTTGACGGGAACGAGCACGGCGAAGGATTGCCACAGCTTCCGATAATAACCGCTTTGTCGGATTTCTTCAAGCAAAACGGCGTCGGCCTCCCGGAGCACGCTCAGCCGCTTCCGGGTGACCTCGCCCATGATCCGGATGGCCAGCCCCGGACCGGGGAATGGCTGACGCCAGACGAGGTCCTCGTGGATACCCAGCTCGGTTCCCAGAAGCCGGACCTCGTCCTTGAACAGGTCCCGGAGCGGCTCGACCAACCCCAGCTTCATCTTCTTGGGAAGGCCGCCGACGTTGTGGTGGGATTTGATTATGGCGGTGGGGCCGCCAAAGGCTGAAACCGACTCGATGACATCCGGATAGAGAGTCCCCTGGGCGAGAAACGCCGCGTCAGGGATTTTCCTGGCCTCGGCCTCGAAGACTTCCATAAAGAGGCGCCCGATGATTTTCCGCTTTTTCTCCGGGTTGATCACCTTCTTCAACCCTTCCAGAAAGCGGCCGCCCGCCCGGACGGTCCGGATCTTGATGTCCAGGTTTTCGGCAAACCGCCGGCGGATCTGGATGGCTTCGTCCTTCCGGAGCAGGCCGTTGTCCACGAAGATGGGGGTGAGCCGGTCGCTCACCGCCCGGTGGACCAGGACGGCGGTGACGGTGGAATCAACCCCGCCGCTCAGGCCGAGGATGACCTTTTTATCGCCCACCGCCTCCCGGATTTTGTCCACGGCATCACGGGCAAAGGACTTCATGGTCCAGGTCTTTTTGCAGTTGCAGACGGAAAAGAGGAAATTCCTGATCATCACCTCCCCTTCCGGAGTGTGGGCTACTTCGGGGTGGAACTGAAGGCCGTACAATCCTCGATCGGGGTCGGCAATGGCGGCGATGGGGGTGTTCCGGGTGGCGGCGATCACCGTAAAGCCCGGTGGCGGAGTGACCACCGAGTCGCCATGGCTCATCCAGCAGGGGGTAGGGGAGGGGACGGTATCGAAAAGCGGAGACGGGGTTTTGACCGTCAGCTCGGCAAACCCATACTCCCGCTTTCCCGCCGCCTCGACGGTGCCGCCGAGGGCGTCGATCATGAACTGCATGCCGTAGCAGATCCCGAGGACCGGGACGCCGAGATCGAAAATGGCCGGATCGGTCCGGGGACTGTCCGGCGCGTAGATGGATGCCGGTCCGCCCGACAGGATGATCCCTTCGAGCTCCAGCTCCCGCACCCGAGAGACCGAAATGTCGGGGGGGACGATCCGACAGTAAACGCTGTTTTCCCGCACCCGGCGGGCGATGAGCTGGTTGTACTGAGAGCCGAAGTCGATGATCAGGATCATGGTCGAGGTCCTTTTGCGGGAAGTCAGGGAATCACGGGACGTCCGGACCACGCCTCGGCGTGGCCGAGCGGTCGTGACGGTCAAGGCAACGGCAATTGAAACCGTTTGCGCAAACGGGTTGAATATGGTAAACCCCCCGCAAATGTCAACCGCATTTTGGGAGACGCCGGCTGGAGGGAAACGTGCGGATGTCCGACTTTATTGTTCAAATCTATGAGATTCAGACCCCGGAAGCGGCCATTGCCATGGTCGATTCAGGGGTGGACCACGTGGGAACGGTCTTGACCGATGATGTTCCGGAACGGTCGGAGACGATCCGGAAGACCATCCGGGAGGTCCGGGAGCGGTCCGCCGTCAGCTCGCTGATCCCGCTGTTCACCGATCCGGACCGGGTAAACGCCGCCCTCCATTATTACCGGCCCGACATTGTTCACCTCTGCGACGTGGCTGACTACCGGTGTGATCTGGTAGCCCGGCTGGAGCCGATGACCCAGCTTCAGGAGGAGATCCGGCGGGGATTTCCCGACATCCGGATCATGCGCTCGATCCCCATTGGTCCCGTCACCGCGTCGGAGGGCGTGCCGACTCTGGAGATGGCCCGAGCCCTGGCGCCGGTCAGCGACCTGTTTTTGACCGATACCCTTTTGCCCCACCCGGCCGGGGCTCAGCCCGTGGCCGGATTCGTGGGAATAACCGGGATACCCTGTGACTGGAGCGTCGCCCGGCAGCTCGTCGATGAGAGCCCCATTCCGGTCATTCTGGCCGGCGGGCTCGATCCGGAGAACGTCGCTGAGGGAATCCGGCAAGTCCGGCCGGCCGGCGTCGATTCCTGCACCGGCACCAACGCCACGGACGGTTCGGGGCGGCCCATCCGGTTTCAAAAGGACCCTGAACGGGTCCGACGCTTTGTTTCCGCCGCCCGCCGGGCGGCCCGGGAGATTTTCCGGCCGGAGATCTCCCTTTGAAATGGATACTTTTTCGATGTGTGAGAAGGAGGCGTGATATCTGATGTATGAAAGCAGCGACCTGAGAAAGGGTCTGAAGATTGAGATGGACGGTGATCCGTACATCGTCACCCAGTTCGAGTTCGTCAAACCGGGAAAGGGTCAGGCGCTTTACAAGTGCAAGCTAAAGAACATGGCCACCGGCGTTCAGTTCGATAAAACCTTTCGATCCGGCGAGAAATTCAACGAGCCCAACCTCGAAGAGCACGAGATGGAATATCTCTACTCGGACAGCTCCGGGTATTGTTTCATGAACACATCCACCTACGTTCAGGATTTTCTCACCGATGACCATATTGGAGATGCGAAAAACTTTCTCAAGGAGAACACGGTCTGCAACGTCCTCTTTTTCGACGGCCGGGCCATCGGGATATCCCTGCCCAACTTCGTGGATCTGAGAATCACCGAGGCCGAGCCCTGGGCCAAGGGCGACACGGCCGCCGGAAGCACCAAGCCGGCTACTCTCGAGACCGGCTACGTCATCCAGGTCCCGCCGTTTGTCAACCAGGACGAGCTGGTCCGCATCGACACCCGCACCGGCCAATATGTCGAGCGGGTCAAGGGATGAAATCCCGTTCCGTCGCGGGCGGTTTCAGCACCGCCCGCGCCCGTCCCGCCGGTTGGTGGGGATGAGCCGCCGGCCGAGGCCGGTTTCCCTCCTCCCGAATCTCCCCGTTGATCACTGATCACTCAAAAAGACGATGTCTCCGTAGAAGGCAGTCGCCGACTCCCCGGTATTGTCGGTGTCGGTCATGACGGCCACACCGGATATCTTCGGCGGATCTTCCCCGAACGCCCGTCGATAATCCTCGACGATATTCCGCCGCTCGGTGACCCAGGTGCCCAGGTGTTTCGAGCCGCTCCGGGTGACGATCATCCGTACCTGATCGGTGTAAGGGTTGGGAACCGATGTGCCCACCGCCGCGTGACTTGCCCAGATATAGTTGATCGCCCCCAGCGGCGGATATTCCCCGTAGGCCAGCCGGACCGCCTCGTACCTGGCCTTTCTAAAAAACCCGACCCGGTCGGGGTCATAAGCAAAGGTGATGTAAATCCGGGCCGGGTAATCGTCTCCGGACTTTTTCCGCACATCTCCCGCTTCGAGAACATTGGCCGCCTTCCACCGCCACTGGATAATCGGATAGGCCGCCGGGTCGATCTCGATCTTCCGGATCAGCCCCGACGCCGATGCCCGGCTGTCGGCCCGGATGGCCCCGGCATCGCCGTCCTGGACGGCAATGTACCGGGTGTGGGAGTCGATGTCATCAAAAGTCATCGGCTCCCAGCCGTCGGGCAAGGGGTCACCGTCCGATAAGGTGGAAAAGTGTCCCACAACCAGTGGATCGGCCGACGTGAAGGCGGGGATGATGAGCAGCATGGCGGCCGCCAGAGCGATGACAACCATTTTAAGGGTCCGGTCCATGGTTTTCCTCCTCGATCGATTTTAAGTCCCGCCCCAACGGGCGTGGGCGGGTCCCTCCAATGGCAACTTAATGGTAACGTAACGATTTGAATGATCCGGTGCAAGTTTACGGAGAGATTCTTTTTGGGCCGGGACACCAAATCCTTGAAAGCCGGGACTGAATGTGATAGGTCCGCGACAATAGGACGATCTTGACTGAGCGTTCGCTCAGAAGAAGCAATCACCCATAGCCCGAGAGAGGAGGTGAGTGCCGGCGAAGTCGCCATCCGAGTCATTAGGGACAGGTTGCGAATCGATCATGACTTAGACGTTACGAAGGAAGGAAGAAGAGATGAGGAAGCAATGGTTTTTTTTGGCATGGATTGGGGTCGCCGCGGCGGCCCTGATTCTCGCGCCGGCCGGCGCCATCGCCCAGAGCGACACCGAATCGGACCGGGGGATCATCGATGACATCACCGAGGAGGTTCTCACCGGTCCCTCCGATCTCGACCCCGAAAAGATCCTCGGCCCCGGCGGCGTCAGCATCGAGACGGGCAAGGATATCCTGATGAGCTTTGGCGCCACGGTCCGGTTCATTCCCACTTCGGAGTCCAACTGGGATTTCGGGTTGAGCGATGAGGTCGGGGGTTACATCAACACCGAGCCGCTCAAGGCATTCGCCGGCACCGCTCTCAGCTCGGCCAATGCCGCCAAGAGCCTGTCCGAGGCCACGACGACCTTTGAAAACGCCCTCTCCGACGATCGGGGCGTGTCCACGGCCTTCGAGGAGTTTGCCAACGCCTTGAACAACGCCGAAGCGGTTCTCGGGTCCATGAACCCGGCAATCGCTCAGGCCGCTGATGGCGCGGCTCAGCTCCAGGCATCAGCCGCCAGCGCCGGTGATCTCGCCGGGATGCGGACGGCCGAGGTTTACATGGGGGGCCTGGAGGCCGCCCGGACCGGCGCGGCTCAGTACCAGGCCGCCATCCAGGCCCAGAACACCGACGTTGCCGGGGCGGCCCTGGCCGCCATTGCCCAGCACCCGGATTACCAGGCCGCCGTGGCCGCTGGTGACATGGAAACGGCCCAGGCGGTGGCCGGTCAGGTGGCCATGCCATATCTGGCTCAGGCCGGCATCCAAGCCGCCGCCGCGGTGGGTGACGAGCAGCGGGCCGCCGTGGAGCAGGTCTTTGCCAATCCCGATTATCAGGCCGCCATGGCCGCCGGTAACACGGCCGCCGCCGAAGCCGTGGCTGAGCAAATCGTGGTGGGCGCCGTGGCCGGGAAGTCTGAAGCCACCGCCGCCGGCGTGATCCGGGATAACGCCGACCCGGCCCTGGTGAACGGGGCTTCCCAGATCGTCGATGGGGTAACCGCCCGGATCATGGAAGACAACCCCAATGCCACCATCGAGGACGCCGCGGCTTATGCCACGGTACTCAAGGCCCAGGCCGATTCCTACTCACCCTACTACCTGGCCGACACCTTTATGCGGACTCACTCCAACGAGAGCGGGAGCGTCAACGACGGTTACATCCGCAACGAGACCAAGATGTATTTCAACGCCATGGCTCCGGACAAGAAATGGAGCTTTTACGGGGCTCTGGAGTTTGACCGGCCCATTGACACCGCCACCGTCGATAACCGGGGCGGTAAGCTCGACACCGCATCCAACTTCGGCCTGGAGCGGCTCAACGCCAGCATCGAGCTGGTTCCCGGGCTCCGGTTCCACGCCGGGTGGGATATCTGGGGCGTGGACGTCATCGAGGCGGCTTCCATGGTCTATGGTGACGACAACGCCGGCTTCTGGATCAAGGGCGACCGGGGACCGTTCCACTATTCCATGGCCTGGCTCAAGCTGGAGGAAAACGACTTCCAGATCAATGCCGCCGACCACACCGGCTCCGTGGACGAGGACCGGGACCTTCTGGCCGCCTACGTGGACTACAAGATTCGTGAATCTAACAAATTCAGAATGTTTTACGCTTATGACCGAATCCGGAACGTCCCGGCCACCGATCTCCTCGGGGCCATGTCCGCGTCCGCCGGATTGGGCAAGTACGCCGGGATCAACGGCGGTCTGCCCACCACCGACGCCCACAACATCGGCGGCTACTACCTCGGCCAGTTCGGGATGGTCGAGCTGATGGCCGAAGCCTGCTACAAGTTCGGGACGGCCGACAACACCGGCCTGGCGGGAGTGGACAACGGGGTCGGGATCATCGAGCACGATGATTTCGATATTTCATCTTATGCCATGGCCTTCGACGTCGGCGTGGAGCTCAAGGATACCGTGGGCTGGATGAGTTTCAAGCCTCACTTCGGGTTCATGTACACCTCCGGTGACGACGACCCCAACGACGACACCCTGAGCGGATATTCCGGGGTCACCAACGCCCAGCGGTTTTCCGGGATGTGGGGCGGTGAAAACACCATCATCGGTGACACCAACTTCGTCCTGGGAACCGCGCTCTACGGCTACGTGCCTGAATTTTACGGCAACGGCACCCCGGTCTTTGTCGGCGGGCTTCAGAACTTCGCCGGCACCGGGAACGGCCGGGGGGACAACCCGGGCTTGACCATGGTCAGCCTCGGCCTGACCATGCGCCCGAAGATATTTCTGATCTACCGGACCAACTTCAACTTCTTCAATTGGAACGAGGATTTCTACGTCACCAACATGGTCGAACCCATGACCGACGCTTCCCTGGCCTCGGGCCGGAAGGTTCGGGCTACCCAGGTCAACTCCGGATTCGTGGGCACCGAGTGGGATAACGAGGTCACCCTGGCCCTGAGCCAGCACATGTTCATCAAGGGCCAGCTCGCCTTCTTCTTTCCGGGGGAAGGCGTGGAAGACGTGACCGCCGCGCTGTCCGGCGGCGCGGACGCCAGCGAAACCGCCACCCGGCTGGCCGCCGAGCTGATCTGGAATTTCTAACCGGGAAAACTTCGGCGGGGAGGTCCGATCAGGGCTCCCCGCCCTTTTCCCGAAGCAATCCGCCGTGGCGGGCCTCGGTCAACACCGGGCGCCCGCCATCCGGCGTTTAAGGAGCGAGTTATGGGCAGGGGATTTCGGGTCATAAGGTGGATCGGATTTCTGGTGGCGGTCCTGGCGATGGGATGTGCCGGGGCACCGGATATCGTCAGCCAGGAGCCGGAGGAAGGAGAGCGGTATTCGGCCGAGTCGGTCCGCCGGATGTCGGTGGACCAGCCCTTTCTCATGTCCGGGGATTTTTTCCGGGAGCGGGACCGGGACCGGGAAGAGATGATCCGTCCGGGGGATCTCATCGACTCCGTCCGGTCGAAAGCCCCGGCATCGGATAATGGAGCCGAAGAGCCGGGTCCGACAACGGCATCCGCCGACGACGCCCGTCAGGATAAACCGGGATGGCCGGTCAAAGTGGCCCTGGTTTTCGATCCGTCGTCGATAGGCGAGGCGGTGATTGGAGCGGCAATGGCGGCGGTGCCGGAGATTGAGCAAAACCTCCCGGTCATTGTGGCCGACCCCGGCCGGGTCCGGGATATGCTGGCTTCCGCCGGATGTCTCGAACGGCGGGATCTCGGGTGCGTGTCGAGCTCCCTGGGGCGATACCCAGGCGCCCGGATGGTGATCCTGGTGGAGGGATTCGAGACGACCGACACGGGGGCGGCCCGGCTGACGGTCTCGGTGGTGGATACCGGTCTCAACCATCGCTATCCGCCCATGGCCATCGAGGCCCCGGCCCCGTCGGCCGATGACCGGAACGCCCTGGTACGGGGCGGGGTCACCCGAGCGGTTGCCTTTGCCGTTGACCGGACCACAGAGATGCCCTGGTACTGCCGGACCTTCGGCCGTGAGGGGGACCAGTGGTATGTCACCGCCGGCGAACGGACCGGGTTGACTCCCGGCGACCGTTTGGTGGTGGTCGGCCCCGGTCGAGTCGTCAAAAGCCCCGCCGGCGCGCCGGCCGGCTGGATTCCGGGGGAAACCAGGGGGACCCTTCGGGTGGAGTCCCTGTTCGGAGACGACTTTTCGGCCTGCACGCTCACCGATGGATCGGCACCGGCGGCCGAGGATTTGTTGATGCGGCGGACGCCGACGCGCTGAGCCAATCACGGATTTAAATCCCGGCAAGCCAGGCCATCCCCATCACCACCGCGATGAATAACAGGGTCATCCCGGTTCCCGCCCGGACGTAGTCGATGATCCGGTAGCCCCCCGGCCGCATGATCAGGGCGTTGACCTGATGAGTGGGCAAAATAAAGGTGTTCGAGGCGCAGACGCCCACGGCCAGGGCCGCCATCCGGACATCGGCCATCCCCACCTCCACGGCCATGTTCATGGCCAGCGGCACCAGCAGGACGGTTGCTCCCACATTCGACGCCACCAGGGTGAAAAACGAGGTCACGACGCATAAGATGAGCAAAAGCGTCAACGGCGTCAGCATCTCCCCCATGACCCCGATGATGGAGACGGCGAGGTAATGGGCCGCGCCGGTCTTTTGAAAGGCGATCCCGAGGGGGATCAGCCCCGCCAGCAGAAACACGGTCATCCAGTCCACCGCGCCGTAAGCCTCGTCGATGCTCAAAACCCGAGTCAAAATCATGCCCACCGCGCCGGTCAACAGAGCGATGGAGAGGGTCACGTTGAAGATCAGGGCGAGGCTCAGGGCGACGGCCAGCCAGCCGACGGCGTAAACCGCCCGGTCCGGCCGGGTGGTCTCGCCCTTGATGTGCTGAGTGAAGGCGAAGTCCGGCTTTTCCTTGAGCAGGGCCAGCTTTTCCCACTGCCCGAAAAGCAACAGGGCGTCCCCCGGTTGAAGCTTGGTCTCGGAGATGTTTTCCAGCATGACCCGGTTTCGCCGGTAGATCGCCAGGGGGCTGATCAGATACCGCTTCCGGAATTTGGCCGCGCTCAAGGTCGTGCCGGCCAATTCGGACCGGGGGGTAATCACGGCCTCAACCGCCCCCGCGTTGTCGGGAGTCAGCTCCTCGCTGAAGGTGTCGAGCTCCGAAAAGAGGCGCCAGTTCAGATCCCGGGCCAGTTCCTTGGCCTTCTCCGGAGTGCAGACAACCCCCACGTAGTTCCCCGGCTCGATGATGTCGGTCCGGGATGGGGCCACCACCCGCTTCCGTCGGCCCATTTTGCAGATGCAGACCACGGTGGCGTGATAGGTGGGCCGAATCTTGAGCGTCTCCAGGGTCCGGGGGGTAAAGGACGAAGGAACGACCAGCTCGTGGATGGTCCCGACGGCGGGGCCGTAAGTGCATTCCAGGGCGTCGTCCATGAAGTGGGCGCAGGCATCCGCCCCCCGGGCCGGGAGAAGCCATTTCCCGAAGACGATGAAATAGAGCAACACGGCGATTACCAGGGCGATGCCGATGGGCGAGACGCTGAAAAACCCGTAGGGCACGAATTCCCGGTTCCCGAGCGCCTCCGTGTTTTCCGTCCACCACGACCCCATCAGGTCGTTGAGGAGAATCAGCGGGCTCGATCCCACCAGGGTCAGACAGCCGCCGATGACCGCCGCATACCCCATGGGGATGAGAATCCGGGAAATGGGTAGGCCCAGTTGCCGGCAGATCCGCTGGGTCGTCGGCAGGAAGAGGGCGGCCGCCCCGATGTTCTGCATGAAGCTCGAAATGACCGCCACGGTCCCGGCGATCAGGGACATGATCCGAAGCTCGCTCCGGCCGGCCATCTTGACGATTCGGCGGGAGATGCCATGCATCACCCCGGTCCGGTCCAGCCCGGCGCCCATGATGATCACCGCGATGATCGACACCACGGCATTGGAGCTCAGCCCGCTGATGGCTTCGCTTGCCTCCACAAGGCCCAACAGCGGCAGACTCACCATCATCAGAAGCCCCACCACGT
>CAZWGY010000088.1:0-12664 GCA_964633575.1 uncultured Desulfobacteraceae bacterium | reverse complement strand
GATCCCCGGGGATTGACGTCAACCGCCGGGTCTCCTATAAAAGCCCCGATGTCACCCCCTCTCCTTTAGGGGAGTGGGCCGGGGGGAGGGGTTTAATGAGCCGGGGCCGTGGCGGTCCCGGCGCCCGGCGTCAAACCACCCGAAACGCTCCAGGGGGACCATGGCTTCCGACAAACCGCCCAAACGACGGGCCAACGACCTCACCGGCCGGGAATGGCTCCGGTATTCCGTAAGCGTCTGGCGGGACCTGCCAAAGACCGCCGAAGAGCGCGCCTTTCGGCACCCGGCCATGTTTCCCGCCGCCCTGGTCGAGCGGCTCATGGCCTGTTTCACGACCTCCGGGGACCGGACCGTTCTCGATCCCTTCATGGGCTCCGGATCGACTCTGGTGGCGGCCCGCCGGGCCGGCAAGGCCGGGATCGGCTTCGAGGTCAACCCTGACTATGTTGCCCTGGCCCGGCGCCGATTGGAACAGGCGGAGCTGTTCGAGGCGGGTGCGGCCGAGCCGGTGATCCACGAAATGGACGCCCGCCGGATGGCGGCGGTGATCCCCCCCGAATCGGTGGCGCTCTGCGTCACCTCGCCGCCGTATTGGAATATCCTCTCCCAGAAGCGGACCGCCGACTACAAGGCGATCCGGGATTACGGCGACAACAGCGGGGACCTATCCCGGATCGACGATTACGAGGCCTTTCTCGACGCCTTAAAGGAGGTTTTCACGGCCGTTTACGGGGTCCTCGAACCGGGGCGGTACTGCATCGTCAACGTCATGGATTTGCGGAAAGGCCCCCGGTTTTTCCCCCTTCACGCTGACCTGGCCAACCGGATGGTCGAGGTCGGGTTTATCTTCGACGACCTGATCTTATGGGACCGGGGCGCGGAGTACAACAACCTCCGGTGCCTCGGCTACCCCTACGTCTTCCGCGTCAATAAGGTTCACGAATTTTTGCTGATTTTCCAGAAGCCCCGTCCGGCGAGTTAGCCCCCCGTCCGCGGACCCACGGCGATTTCCGGCGGATCGAGGCCAGGGTTCGATCGTAGTGACCGGCCGAAATCCGGGCGGGCCGGTGGATGGGCCAGGACCGGACCTCGGCCATGAGATCGGCCATTCGTTCAGGGTCGGGGGTCACCCCGAGCTCGTCGGACAGAAACCGGTCCAGGGGGCGGCAGCTTCCGAGATCGATGTTGGTATGGGGAGTTCCGGAGCCGCTGGTGAAAAAGTTGCTGGCGACCCCGAAGCCCTCGTCGCGCCGGGAGAAAACTGGGCAATACTGGCAGGGAAAGGGCCGGGGGCCGTCTGGTCCCCGGCCGGCATAACACCAGAGGCACCGGACCCTCGGGACCCATTCGGCCACCACGCATCGGGGGTGATAGGGGGCCGCGGCGATGATCGCCACCCGGTCCGGCGGAAAGCATCGGTTGTAGGTGTGCCAGGCTTCCCGCTCGATCTCGATGATGTCCTCACGGGCAATTTCCGGCCGCCCGGCATGGCGGCGAATCCGGTCCACTTGACGGTCGTGGAAAAGCGGGGTGACGCTGGCCTTGGTGTCGGCGAGGAGAGGGCCGTCGGGGTGACCGGGCCGGATGATGAGAAAGTCGGGGGTGAAGCGGAGCATCCGGACGGCCGGGTTGGCCTTGGCGGCAATGGCGGTCAGCCGTTTCCGGGCTTCGGGCATAAGGGCCAGGGCCGGTGGCTGGCCCAGGGACTGGCAAATCAGCCCGGCGTCGGTTAAAATCGGCCGGATCGCCTCGTCGAGCCGGTGAGTGAGGCTCAGCCGGCCCCTGAAGGTGGAATCGAGCGGCGACGCCATCGTCAGTGCCTCCGCGGATACCGCATCCCCAACTCGTTGACGGCAAAGCTCCGGAGGTCCTGAAACGGGGTTTCAGCTCCAAACCAACGGACCTGGAAGGCCCCGGCCGGTCCGGGACGGACGGTGATCAACTCCGGCGGGAAATAGGTCCGATAAACCGCTTCGGCCGCGGGTGACAGCTCCCCTGACGCGGGGATCGGGACGGCAAAGAGTCCGACGATCCGGGCGCTCGGGTCGGCCGGCATGAGAAACAGGGGCGGGTAATGGACCAGCAGGGCCGCCAGATCACTTCGCCCCATAAACCGTCGGACCTCGGCCCGGACCTCGGGCGACGGGACGGTCTCGACAAGGCCGGTGGGCACGACGTAAAAGCCGAGCGCCTTTAAGGCGGCGGTCAGCTCGGCCGGCTCGATGGATGATGGGGGCGGGGGATGGACCATATTGGGGATTCCGGTGGGTTGAGGGTTCCGGCGGCGGTTTCCCGCGTCGTTGCGGTAATACATCATATCGATGGGCTCCGGATCAAGGGAAAAACGGGATTCCGTCTTCGATGCCTGTGTTCAGAAGGATGCGAGGGGACGGGGGCAGGGGGATCGATCCGGCCGCGGCGGCGGTCTGGACCCGATGGCGAATCTTCGAACGATGAAAAACTATTGACTTACGTCCGGCAATTAAGGGAGAACACGGATCGGACCGTTGAGCTCACCGAACCGGAGCCCCCATGAATGATCGATTCGACTTGAACGACCATAACCCCGAAAACGGCGCCAACATCGTCGTCATCGACGATACCCGGGCCAACCTTCGCCTGCTGGCCGGGGTTCTCATGGAGGAGGGGCACGTGGTCCGCCCGGTGCCGGACGGCCATCAGGCGCTGTCGGTGATTTCGGCCGACCCGCCCGATCTGATTCTGTTGGATATCAAGATGCCCCGAATTTCGGGCTTCGAGGTCTGCGAGCGGATCAAGGCTGATCCTCGGTTCCGCGAGATCCCGGTGATCTTTATCAGCGCTCTGAGCGATGTGACCGACAAGGTTCGGGCCTTTTCCCTGGGCGGAGTCGATTACATCACCAAGCCGTTTCAGGCCGAGGAGGTCCTCGCCCGGGTCCGGACCCACCTGGAGCTCAGCCGCCTCCGGCGAGCCCTGTCGGAGAAAAACGAGGCCCTCACCCGAAGCGAGGCCAGGTTCCGGGAGATGTTCACCGGTCACGGCGCGTTGATGCTCCTGATCAACCCGGAGACCGGGGCGGTGGTGGACGCCAACCCATCAGCCGTCGCCTTTTTCGGGGGACAATTGAGCGGCTCAACCGATCTCCGCCGGCTTTTCCCCCCTAAAGCGGTGGGGACCGGGGCGACGGATGGGGAGACAATGGTCAGGCCGGAGCTGGTCACCATCGAGCGTCCCTCGGGTGATCCCCGGATCGTCGAGGTCCACACCTCTCCCATCGAGGTGGGCGGGGAACGGCTCCTGTTTTCCATCATCCACGACATTACCGAGCGGGTGAAGGCCGAAACCGCTCTCCGGGAAAGCCGGGCCAACCTCCAGTACGCCCAGCGGATCGCCCACATCGGCAGTTGGGAGATCGATGTTGACACGGGCCTCACCCACTGGTCCGACGAGCTGTGCCGAATCTGTGGCCTCGACCCGGCGACCGTCAATGCGTCTCCGCAGGAGGCCCTGGTGAACCGGTTCGTCCACCCCGATGACCTCCCCCGGTTCCGGGCGGCATACGAGGCGATGATGGCCAAAGGGGGCATCCGCAGCCTCGAATACCGGATCGTCCGCCCGGACGGCGAGGTCCGGCATCTCTGGGCCGAAGGAGAACGGATCGACGACGGGACGGGGCGGCCGGTCCGGGCCGTGGGGATCGCCCAGGACATCACCGAACGGAAACAGGCCGAAGAGTCGCTCCAGTCCTATGCCCGGCAACTTGAAGCCGCCAAAATCCAGGCCGACGCCGCCAACCGGGCCAAAAGCGAGTTTCTGGCCAACATGAGCCACGAGATCCGAACCCCCATGAACGCCATCCTCGGGTTTACCGAAATCCTGGAAAAAAAGCTCACGGACGAGCACCACCGGGAATACCTCTCGGCCATCCGCTCCAGCGGAAAGTCCCTTTTGACCCTCATCAACGACATCCTTGATCTCTCGAAGGTGGACGCCGGGAAGCTCGATCTCCGGTTCGCGCACACGATGCCCCAACCGATTTTTTCCGACATGGCCCGGATATTCTCGAAGAAGCTCACCGAAAAGGGGCTCGACTTCGTCCTGGAGATCGCCCCTGACCTCCCGGACATGATCCTCATGGACGAGGCCCGGCTTCGGCAGATTCTCCTCAACCTGGTGGGCAACGCCGTGAAGTTCACCGACGCCGGACGGATTTGCCTGACCGTCGGCCCCGGGAAGATGGACGAGGCCGCGGAAACCTTCGACCTGGTCTTCTCGGTGGCCGATACCGGGCCGGGAATCCCCGCCGAGGACCAGGATCGAATCTTTGATGCCTTCGAGCAGCAGGGCGGGCAGGGAAATAGTCATTCCGGAGGGACCGGCCTCGGGCTGGCCATCACCCGCCGTCTGGTCGAGATGATGGGCGGCCGGATCACTCTGGACAGCGAGGCGGGCCGGGGCTCGACCTTCACGGTCACCCTGCCGGAGGTGAAGATCCTCACGGACTCGGCGGCGCCGACGCCGGTCGCCATACCCCAGCCGTCCCTCCGGATCATCTTCCAGCCGGCGACCGTCCTGGTGGCCGAGGACGTCGCCATCAACCGGGAGCTCATCCGGTCCTTTCTGGAGGATCAGCCCATCGAGCTGCTTGAAGCCGAAGACGGGGGGGCGGCGGTGGAGGCGGCTCGGGCCCACTCCCCCGACCTCATCCTCATGGACATCAAGATGACGCCGGTGGACGGCGTCGAGGCCATCCGTCGCCTCAAAGCCGACCCGGCGACGCGGACAATTCCCATCGTGGCGGTGACCGCCGCCGCCATGAAGGACAATGAAGCGGAGATTCGGGAGATCGCCGACGGATACCTCCGGAAGCCGGTGGCCGGTGATCAGCTCTTGAACGAGATGCAACGGTTTCTGCCGGTCCGGGAGGCGTCGGCGGATATCGAGCCCGACGTTACGCCGGCGCCGTCGGCATGGAAAGCCCCGCCGCCGGCCCGGTTGGACGAAGCCACCCGTCGGGCTCTGGCCGGGGAGATGACCGCCATGGAAGCGGAGTGGGAAGCAGCTTCGGCGACCTTGACCGTCTCCGACATCGAGGCCCTGGGGCAACGGGCGGCCCGGATCGGAGATGAGCTGGGCTATCCCCCGCTCGCCACCTGGGGAGCCCACCTGGCCCGTCATGCCGGCCGATTCGAGGTGGAGCCGATGCTCACCACCCTGGCCGGATACACCGACCTGCTCGAAACGGTTCGACGGGGACTGGACGACGGGGAGGCCGCATGACCGACGCCGGCCCCCAAACCATCCTGATCGTCGATGACATCCCCAAGAATATCCAACTGGTGGGGACGATTCTGAAAAGCGAAGGCTACCGGCTCCGGATGGCCCAGAACGGGGCTCAGGCCCTGAAAGCGGTGGACCCTCGTCACGGGGCCGTCGATCTGATCCTCCTCGACATCATGATGCCGGAGATGGACGGCTACGAGGTCTGCCGAAAACTCAAGGCCGACCCCGCCACCCGCGAAATCCCGGTGATCTTTCTCACCGCCCGGACCGACCCCGAGGACATCGCCCGAGGGTTCGCCCTGGGCGCCGTCGATTACCTGACCAAGCCGTTCAACGCCTCGGAGCTCCTGGCCCGGGTCCGGACCCATCTGTCGCTCAGGGACAAAACCGAGCGTCTCCGGGAGAGCCGGGATACCATCCGGCGGATCAGCGAGGAACGCCGGGAGCTGCTCCACATCCTCTGCCACGACCTGGCCAACCCCTTTTCGGCCATCCTCTCCATGATGCATCTCATCCAGGACGAGGCCGATTTCGACCGCTGGCGACATCTCCTCATCAGCTCGGCCCAGAACGGCCTCGACCTCATCGATTTGGTCCGGCGAATGCGGAGCCTGGAAGAGCGTAATCTCGTCCTGACGCCGGTCAACCTGGCCGACACAATATCCGAGGCCCGAATCCTGCTCCAGCAGCGGATCACCGAAAAGCGGATCCGGGTGGAGGCGACGGTGGACCCGGAGCTGACGGTCCTGGCCGAGCCGGTCTCCCTGGTCTCGTCGGTCCTGAACAACCTCCTGACCAACGCCATCAAATTCTCCCCCACCGGCGCCACCGTCCAATTGGCGGCCGAAGCCGGCACGGGAAACGATGGCGGGAAACAGGTGGTCCTCACGGTGACCGACCGCGGAATCGGGATGTCGCCGAAGTTGGTGAACGAGCTCTTCGATCTCTCCAGATGCCGGAGCCGGCCCGGCACCTGTGGGGAGATCGGCACCGGCTTCGGGCTCCACCTGGTGAAGAAATTCGTAACCGCTTACGGGGGGACCCTGGCGGTGGACTCCCGTGAGGGGCCCGACAACGCCGGGACCACCATCACCGTGGTGTTGAAAGCCGGCGAGGCCGGGGGGGATTAGGGAAGGCTTACTCGACCCGCTGTAAAACCAGGGTGGCGTTGGTTCCGCCGAAGCCGAAGGAGTTGGTCATGGCGGTCCGGACCTCGGTGTAGCGAGCCGTGTGGGGCACGTAGTCGAGGTCGCATTCTTCACCGGGCTGGTCGAGGTTGATGGTGGGGGGGATGGCCCCTTGATGGATGGTGAGCGCCGTGAAGACCGTCTCGATCCCCCCGGCGCCGCCGAGGAGGTGGCCGGTCATCGACTTGGTGGAGCTCATGGGGATCTTGTAGGCATGATCCCCGAAAACCGTCTTGACCGCCCGGGTCTCGTAGAGGTCGTTCAAAGGCGTGGAAGTGCCGTGGGCATTGATGTAGTCGATTGCCGACGGGGGCAGGCCGGCATCGTCCAGAGCGGCCCGCATACATCGGGCCGCGCCCTCGCCGTCCTCCGGCGGGGCGGTCATGTGATACCCGTCTCCGCTCATCCCGTAACCGACCACCTCGGCGTAGATCCGGGCGCCCCGCTCCCGGGCCGCATCCAGGGGCTCGAGGATCAGGATGCCGCTCCCCTCACCCACCACGAACCCGTCCCGGTCCCGGTCAAACGGCCGGGAGGCCCGGGTGGGATCGTCGTTCCGGGTGGACAGGGCCTTCATGGCGTTAAAACCGGCGATGCAGGTCGGCGAGATCACCGACTCGACGCCGCCGGTGACCATGGCGTCGGCGGCCCCGCTCTTGACAAGCTTGAACGCATCGCCCACCCCATGAGTCCCCGCCGCGCAGGCGGTGGCCACCGAAGCGTTGGGACCCTTGGCCCCGAGGAAGATCGAAATCATCCCGGCCGCCATATTGCCGATCATCATGGGGATAAAGAAGGGGCTCACCCGCTTGGGACCCTTTTCCTCGATGATCCGGGCGTTGGCCTCCAGGATCTCGAGCCCTCCAAGGCCGCAGCCCGTAAGAACCCCGATCCGGGGACCGTTTTCCTCGGTGATGGTCAGCCCCGAATCGGCCAGAGCCATCCGGGCCGCCGCCACCGCGTAGGCGATGAACGGCTGAAGCCGCTTGGCGTCCTTTTTGGGCAGAAAGTCAGCGGCCTGGAACCCCTTGACCTCGCCGGCGATCCGGGTGGCAAACCCGGTCGTATCGAACCGGGTGATCTCCCCGATCCCCGACTTGCCGGCCAGAAGCGCCGACCACGTCTCGTCCACACCCACCCCGAGGGGGGTGACCAGCCCGACTCCGGTGACCACAACCCGTCTGTCCACTGCCGACTCCTCTTGCGTTTGGTTTGATTCGTTCCGTTAATTCGGTTTGCCGGAGGCCGGCCCCCGGCGCCCCGCCGCCATCGCGGCGGAGGCCGTTGACCCGCCCCGGGCAATCCTAATTGGCCGTGACGTAGGCGATGGCATCCTTGACCGTCACAATGCCTTCCGCGTCCTCGTCGGAGATATCGATATCGAATTCCTCCTCCATGGACATGATCAGCTCCACCAGGTCCAGGGAATCCGCCCCCAGATCGTCCACGAAAGACGCCTGGGGCACCACTTCCTCCATATCCACGGAAAGCTTTTCGGCTATGATTTTCTTGACTTTATCCTCAATCGACATGACTGTCTTTCTCCTTCGTCATTACATGTACATACCGCCGTTCACACCGATCACCTGGCCGGTGATATAGGCGGCTCCATCAGACACCAGAAAGGCCACCGCAGCGGCGACCTCCTCGGCGGTCCCGGCCCGGCCCAGGGGAATCCCCGCGAGCATGGCATCCCGGGCCTTTTCGCCGAGGTCCCGGGTCATATCCGTTTCCACATAGCCCGGCGCCACCGCGTTGACGGTGATCCCCCGAGGGGCCAGCTCCCGGGCCACCGCCTTGGTCAGCCCGATGAGCCCCGCTTTGGCCGACACGTAGTTGGCCTGTCCGGGATTCCCGGACGATCCCACCACTGACGAGATGTTGACGATCCGGCCGGTCCGAGCCCGAATCATCATCTTGGCAGCGGCCCGGATGCAGAAAAAGGCGCCGGTGAGATTGGTTTCCATCACCGCGTCCCAGTCCCGGCGTTTCATCCGCAGGATCAAGCCGTCCCGGGTGATCCCGGCGTTGTTGACCAGGGCAAAGATGCCCCTGCCCTCGTCGGCCACCCGTTCGAAAAGCCCGGCCACGGCCGCCTCGTCGGATACATCGGCCACGACGGCCACGGCCGAGCCTCCGGCCGCTTCCACCGCCGCCACGGTCTCTTCGGCGGCGGCCGAGTCGGACCGGTAGTTGAAATAGATTCGGCGTCCGGGGCCTGCCAGGGCCACGCAGATCGCCCGCCCGATGCCTCGGGACCCGCCGGTCACCACCACTGTCTGTTCATCCGCCATGGGTTACCTCTCGAAGACGATGTCGGCGATCCGGTCGGCGTCCGGGATCACTCCCCCGCACGCCACCGACAATCCCGAATGATCCACGGCCGCGAGGACCTCGGCCCCGTCTCCGAAAGCTCCGGACCCCACCGCGATGTACGCGGCCCGGTCCGCCACCCGGGTGCTCACCTCAGCCGCGAAAAACCGGGACATCAGCCGGTACCGCTCGGCAGCCGGGTCATCGGGAGCCATCCCCATGGCTCGCCGAGCCAGGGCCGCTCCCACCTCCAGATGGGTGACGGCATCAGCCACCGCGAACATGACGGTCTGCCGCCGGGTCAGCCGAGCCTCGTGGACCCGGTTGATCAGTTCGTTGACGGCCCGGGCACAGCGGGCCAGCCGAGCGCACCCGGCGCCCCGGTCCGCCGTCCGCGCCAATCCTTCCATCTCCTCGGCCAAGTCGCCGTAGAAGGCTCCCTTGCTCTTCCGGGTCCGTTTCCAGCGGAAGGTGGAGATGATCGACTGCTGGATCTCGCTGGTCCCCTCGTAGATGCAGGTGATCTTGACATCCCGCTTGATCTTTTCCACCTCGAATTCCCGGATGTAGCCGTAGCCGCCCAGGGCCTGCATGGCGTCGTCGCAGAGCCGGTTGGCCGCTTCAGTGGCAAAGAGCTTGGCGATGGAGCCTTCCACCTCGAGGTCGGTCTCCCCGTCGTCGATCCGCTCGGCAATCGCGTCAATGTAGGCTTCGGCCGCGGCCATCCGAACCACGTGAGGGATCACCAGCTTGTGAGTGTACCCCTGCCGGTTGGCCAGAGGCTCGCCGAACTGAATCCGCTCCCTGGCGTAGGGGATGACGATCTTCAATGCGGCGTCCCCCGCGCCCTGGGCCATGGCGGCCACCATCAGCCGGGTGTAGCCGAAGACCGCATTGGCCTGCTTGAGCCCCTGGCCGGGGACCTCGCCGATGAGCTGATCCGAGGGGACAAAGACGTCGGTGAGGGTCAACGGCGAGGTGTTGGAGGCCCGGATGCCGTGCTTTTCCTCGCCCTTGCCCGGCGTGAGCCCCTCGGTTCCCTTTTCAATGACGAAAAACGTGGGACCTTCCGGGGTCCGGGCCAGGAGGGTGATGATATCGGCGGCCAGGCCGTTGGATATAAATTGCTTGGTTCCGTTGATCCGGTAGCCGACCACCGCGCCGTCGTCGCCGGTCACCGGCTCGGCCCTGGTCTTAATGGCCGCGACGTTGCTCCCGGCTTCGGGCTCGGTGACCGCGTAGGCCACGAGAGTGTCGCCCTCGGCGATGGCCCCGAGCCACCGTTCCTTCTGGTCATCGGTGCCGCCCACCAGGATGGGGTCGGCTCCGAGCTGGATCGCGAAAAAGGCGGTGGCGATTCCCAGGCAGATCTCGGACATCTCCCGGGTCACGGCGCAACAGTCCCGGGCCCCGCCGCCCATCCCGCCGTATTCCTCCGGGATGAACAGAAGCTGAAGGCCCACATCCGGGCCGAGCATCTCCCGGATCACCGCCTCGGGAAAGACCTCGTCCCGGTCGAATTCCAGTATCCGCTCCCGAGGCAACAGCCGGCGGCGGAGCCGGCGGATCGTATCAACGACCATCTGTCGCGATTCGGCATCCAATCCATATCGGGTCATAAACAAACCTGCTGATTAGGGGGTCTGGCGTGGCCGCTGCCGTCCCCGTGGCCGGGGCGCGGTCACGCCGTGGCGTGTTGAGCGGTTTACGGGCCGGATCAGCCCTCTTCCTCTCCGATCACCGTGCGGCCCTTGTAAGTGCCGCATTCGGGACAGACGTGGTGGGGGAGCTTGGCCTCGCCGCACTGAGGGCAATCGCTGACGTTGGGGCCCGTGATCTTCTGGTGGGTCCGGCGCTTGTCCCGCCGTGACTTGGACGTCTTTCGCTTGGGTACTGCCATGAGTAATCTCCTAATAAACTGGATTTAAACAAAAATGATGCGATTCCAACCGGAAACCGCAGTGATCCATCTAGTAATTGAAATCCGACCCCCTGTCAAGATTTTTTCGCCCGTTCTCCGGGTTTTTCCCTTGTGCTCACCCGGAAAGTATGTTAATAAGGTTGTTTCTTTACTGCTCCCGTTTGGCCCCATAACCGGCCCAAACGGGGCGGATCCATCGCCCTTTCCGGGCCTTATCGAATCGAATGACTTATTGCTCCATTGCCGGCTAGTCAAACTAGTCAAATAACCGCTGACCCATTGCCGCGAGGATGACCCATGGAGAAGACGATTGTCACCCGGTTTCCCCCCAGCCCCACCGGCTATCTCCATCTGGGGGGCGCCCGGACCGCCCTGTTTAACTGGCTCTATGCCCGTCATACCGAGGGCCGGTTTGTGCTGCGCATCGAGGACACCGACATCCGGCGATCCACCCAGTCCTCCGTGGATGTCATCTTCGACGCGCTCGACTGGCTCGGCATCGACTGGGATGACGGCCCCTATTACCAGTCGAAGCGTTTTGACCTCTACCGGGAATACATCGGCAAGCTGCTGGAATCCGGCCACGCCTACCATTGCGACTGCCCGCCGGAGCGGCTCGAGGAGATGCGTCAGGCGGCCCTGAACGCCGGCGGCAAGCCCAAGTACGACGGGACCTGCCGGGAAAAGGGGCTCGAAGGCGGACCGAAGACCGTGGTCCGTTTCAAAGCCCCGCTTACCGGGACCACGGTGGTGGAAGACGTCATCAAGGGCCACATCGTCTTCCAGAACGCCGAGCTCGATGACTTCGTCATCGCCCGCTCCGACGGGACCCCCACCTATAACTTCGTGGTGGTCGTCGATGACCTGACCATGGGAATCAACACCGTCATCCGGGGCGACGACCACGTCAACAACACCCCCAAACAGATCCAGCTCTACCAGGCACTCGGGGCCGATCTCCCCGTTTTCGGCCACGTCCCCATGGTCCTCGGACCGGACCGGTCCCGGCTGAGCAAGCGCCATGGGGCTATGTCGGTGACCGCCTACCGGGAGATGGGCTACATCCCCGACGCCCTGGTGAACTACCTCGTCCGGCTCGGCTGGTCCCACGGCGACCAGGAGTTTTTCACCCGTGAGGAGCTCATCGAAAAGTTCAGCCTGGAGCATATCGGGAAGTCCGCCGGGATCTTCAACCCGGAAAAACTCCTGGCCTTAAACGCCGAACACATCAAGACCAAGCCGCCCCGGCAGCTAATCTGCCACCTGGCCCCGTTTCTCGAGGAACGCGGGGTGGTCTGCGACGACACCGATTATCTCAAGGATGTTATCGAGACCCTGAACACCCGGAGCAAGACCCTCATCGAGATGGCCGACAAGGCCATGTTCTACTTCACCGACCGGGTCCAGTACGACGAGGCCGCCGCCAGGAAGTTCCTCCGGCCCGCCGTCCTGGGACCCATCAAGCGCCTGGTGGACGAGCTGACGGTTCTGGACGAATTCAACGATAAGACCCTGGAGCGGGCATTTACCGCCGTCATGGAGGCCGAAGGGCTGAAGCTGGGGAAGATCGCCCAGCCGGTCCGGGTGGCCCTGACCGGCGAGACCGTCAGCCCGGGAATCTTCGAAATGCTCCGGGTCCTCGGACCCAAGCGGTCCCTCTCCCGGCTCCGGGCCGCCGTGACCTATATCGAACGCCGGGCCGATGCGAACGACTAAACCTCGATAGCGCTTGCTTTACGGATGGCGGCGGCCCCGCGCCTCGAAAATCGGACGCCGCCCCCAAATTTTTTCTTGACGCCGACGGGGATGGCGTAATAAGAAAAGGGTGTCGTTTTGCTGGGAGGTCGTCCAGCGGCAGGACTGCGGACTCTGACTCCGTCAACCCAGGTTCGAATCCTGGCCTCCCAGCCAAATAAGATTTAAAAGCCCATCCCGCGTCGCGGGGTGGGCTTTTTTTGTGATGGGTGTCTTGAAAATA